>NZ_LN869528.1:5000-135723 GCF_001244995.1 Intestinimonas massiliensis (ex Afouda et al. 2020) | reverse complement strand
GAACCTTATCCGAGAATCGCATAGTAGTACACGGTACCGGAAACATTGCATTGGTAGTTTATTCCGTCGTTGGGACGGCTCCCTGTATAATCATAGTACCAGGTGAAGGTCTTCCCATCAGAACTCTTCTTTCCGTAGTTGTTGGAGCTATAATAATTGGACAGGCCAAAGCCTTTTTGATATGCCGTCGTCAGCATGTTGGCATAGACCAGATAGCCACCATAGCTGTAGGAGCCAAGCGCCGCACTATATTCTCCATTCTCGTTCTTACTCCCCAGCAGCATAATCAGCTTCGGCAGAAAAGGGAACGTTAAACTGCACGGGTTATTGGCCCCATAGGTGCCAGTGCCGGTATAGGAGCCCGTGGCAATCCGTACCCCCCCGGCATCCCCAAGGGCGGCAACCAGGTCCTGGAGGCTGGTCCAATAGGGTGCTCCACTGGCACCCTGGCGAAGCACAGATCCTGCCACAGACGGGAAGGCGAGTTGGGCGAGGGTGGTGGAAGCCGAGGGATAGATCAGGCGGTTGGCCGACCAACTCGTCTTGCCGGTTCCTCCCTTATTGACAGCCATAGTGGGCAGGCGGGCGGCGGCCATAGTCCCAGAGGCGATCTTGCTGGCATCCAGGTTCGGGATGCGGGCAGAATCGAATATCCCGCTGTTGACATCTCCGGCCGCGTGGTGGTGGGTGGCGGCGGCCTTTGCGGCCAGTGCTTCCTCCAGGCCATCCACACACTCTGCCTTTGTGATCGGATAGAGCAGGTATTTGTTGCCCGCCGCGTCCTTTACGGTCATAAGACCGTTGTATTCATAGGTCGCCATGGGTACCTCCTATTCCAGTGTCTGAATCCACAGGTCGCCCGCCGCCAAACCGGCAGGCTGGACCGCCTGGACATATACCGTGCCCTTGCCGTCCCAGCCGGCGACCTTTTCGGCGGTGATGCCATCCAGGACTGTCTTGTTGCTGTGGCTGTGATTGCCCTGGGCGGCGGCGTTGACCTTGCTCTTCAGGTCGGTATCCAGATCGGACTCAGATACCTTATCTTTTGCGGCCAGTGCGCCCAGGGCGGATACCGTAGCCTGGATCGCCTCCACCGTACTCTTATCCGCCTTAGCCCCGATGGCCGCATTGAGACCCGCCACCACATCCTCGTGGGATGCGATGTATTCGGCGATCTCCTTGAGAGTGTCATAGGTGTCAGGAGCTCCGTTGATAAGGCCATTGATGGCAGCGGAAATCTGCGTGGTCACGTCCGTGCTCTTGGCCCGCTCATTGATAGCGGCCACCATCTCAGCCAGCTTGGCGGCCACGGTGGTGGTATCGTCCAGATACACATTGTCCGCTTTGGTCTGGACCATAAGATCGGTCAGTACGCCCTCCACCAAAGCTCGCAGTATCGCTTTCTTCGTTACATTGGACATCGTGGACGCCTCCTATAACAAATCGAAATTATAGCCCCCGGCAGTCGGGGCCTGATTCACAGTGGCATTGCGGATGGAATAGGTATCTCCCTCCACCTCAGCGGTCACGGCCGATGCGCCGCTGTCCTCTGCCAGCTCCAGCATGGCGTTGGCGGCGGCCTGGCCCCCGGATGTATCGAACCAAAGCACGGGGCCCTTCTCCGGTTCCGTCCCGCTCACCACAAAGAGATCCGGTATCTGGGCGGTCACTACCTTCCCGTCGCTCCCGAGATCGGCCTTCTTCGCCAGGAGCCCTTCCAGCTCGGCCCAGGTGATGTTCAGCGGGTTTCCGGAGGCATCAAAGGTGATAGAGTCCGTTTGCTCCGTGCGGATCAGCAGCTTCATACGTTCATAAATGACTACGCCGCTGTTCTGGGTATCCAGGAACTCACACTCCTGACCGGCATTGTCGTAGAGGTAAGCGCCCTCTTGTCCGGTGTCTGGGTCCTGCGCCATGAGTGCCAGTTCCCGATAGAGGAACCCCTCCGTGAGATCCTTGTTGTCCAGGGTGGCAATCACAGCGGCCTGGGCTGCGTCGTCCGTGGCCACGACGCCGTCAATGCGCAGCGAGTGCCGTTCGTGGACGAGTGCGGTACGGTTGATCATGGAGCCGCTGCCGATCAGGCCATCCCCCATGGCAATGCGGGTAAAATGGACACCCTTGCCCTGCTTCCACTTGGTCTCCAGGGTGGTGCCGAATGTGGTAAGTTTCAGCTTTGTGAAGGGCATAAGATCACTCCTGACTGATGGTCATCTGCCTGCCAATCACCTTGGCGGCGGCGAAGGGCAGAGCTGCCTGATACCTCTGCTCTTTGGATAGATGGAGTAGGGTGCGGGCCGGTTTTATCTTGTTGAGCTCCTGAAGGAGCAGGTCCCGGTCATCCAGTACGATATCGCCGCCGATGAACCACACGGTGGCCTCGGCCCAGTGGTCCGGCTTTGCTCCGGGGATGACCTCCACCTGGTCGTATCCAAAGGCGCGGGCCAAATACCGGATTCCTTCATTCGTGCCGGCCTTCTCGGCGATGCTCGCTTTCAGGGCGAGGCGGATGCGGTAGTTCTCCAGGGTCTCTCCGTCCAGCCGGAGCATATCCCGATCCTGCCCATGGACCGGGAGCATGGCGTCTGAGCAGGTGAGAACGGACGCCTCCTCCCGCACCCGCAGGAGGACTTGCTTGCACTGGTCGAAGGAGCGGCCCAAGACCTGCAAGAAGATGCAGAGCTGATTCAGGGCCCGTTTCCCCCGCTTGAGGGGCCCGGGCAGGAGGGAGAACATGTATTCACCGAAGTTCATGGCCTATACCCCCTCTACTGAGACAGTGATCGTACCGGGGAGAATCACCTTGTCTGTCGCCAGGAACAGGTCCTCTGTGGGAGTGGTAACGGTCACATTCCGTACCACAGACACGTCACTCTTGACCTTGTGGATGAGGTCGGCGTGGGTAAGTTCGTTGAATACCCTGCGGCCTCTGAGCCTGAGCAGGTCGATCACGGCGGCCTTGGCGCGCTCGGCCAGACCGTCCCGGCTGATAGAGTCAGGGATGGTGACCGTGAGGGTAATGTCGGTGTAGACGACCTCAGCACTCTTGACGAGGACGTCGGTGTCGGGCTCCCTGATTTCCTCACAAGCTGCCCGGCACTGGCCCAGGAGGTCTTCCGATGCAGCCCCGGCCTCGGAGGTCACGATGACATCCACGGTGCCCTGGCCTCTGGGGTGCTGGTCGTTGACTGTGACGTAGAGGACGCCGGAGATGGCCTCGCAGACGTTGATGTAGGTATCCCGGAGCGGCACTAATGCCAGCTCGGACCAGGAGCGGAGAGTGCGGGTGCGCGCACTCTCATCGTCTTCGACGTCGCTGCCCTCAAGGGTGATCCAGTCCTCGCCATTGGTGATCTCCACCTCGCCGAGGTAGGTAAGAGTGCGGGTGATCTGTGCCTCCGGCACGTTGTAGCGTGAGCCCTCTGTCTCCGCCTCCACCAAGACGTCCACCGACTGGGCCCCCTTCTGGAGCACTGCGTCCTCCAGCACGAAGAAGCGCAGCTCCTCGCCGTTGATGTCCTTTATGGTCTTGAAGATATGCCCTTTGGCGATCTTGACCGCCTCGGTGTCCGTTCCAGTCCTGGAGACGGTGACACAGCCCCGGGTCTTCCGGGCCTTCTTCCGGAGCTTGGAGTAGTCGGCCATCTTAAGATCCAGCCACGTGCCAGAGGCGTGGGAGACAAAGGACTGGTTGAGTATAGTGCGGGCCAGCTCCAAAAGCTCGATCTGGATGCGCAGGGCGATCATGAGCAAGGTGTGAAAGATACCGCCAGAGTGGAAGTTCGTGATGACAAAGCCCGCGTCCTTCAGCCCAGCGATCGTCTCTTCCTTCAGATCTTCCAGCTCTGGGACTGGGATGATCTGGTCCAGAATCTCATGGTCAATCATGCTGTTGCCACCTCCACATCGACCGCGCCTATGATAAGATCAAGCTGCCGCACGCCTGACTCGCCCGAGAACTGGAAAGAGCAGCGCAGGCGGAACAGGTCCTCCTCATAAGAAACGCTCACGGCTATGGTCTCCGGGAGGATGACCTCCCGTTTCTTTAAATTGACTCGCACCCGCTGAGTCATCTCCAGGCGGGTGAGCGCGTCGTTCTCCGAGCCGAGAAAGTCGTACAGCCCCCAGCCGAAGTCGGGATCATAGAAGAGATCTCCCGGCTGCATGACCGCCTCCAGGGCAATATTTTGAAACAGACACTCCAGGTCAGCGCAGAGGGGTGCGTCTCCATCCGTGGCCGCTGTGAGCTGCCACGTGTCATTCAGGCGGACGTCGGTATCGCTGAGCCCTGTCATAGGGTCACCTCCCCAATGATGGCTGGGTCGAGCTCTCCGTTGGGGAGGGCAACGGCGACCAACGACCCCGCCTGAAACTGCTGCCTGGACCGGATGCCGGGAATCGCCGGGAACGCCTCATCGGCATTGCCGAAGCGGTCCACCACCTGAACGGCATACTTATACCAGTTTGCGGTAATGTGGCCCTGGTAGCTGCTCCCAGTCTCATCGTTATGGATGACCAGCTCCTGCTGCTCGAAGGTATCGTCCAGCTTTTTCGCTGATATCACCCTGGCAAGGAGTACGGCCGGAAGCAGCAGGTGTGGATATTCCGTGGCAACGTATTTTTTCACGACCTTCGTTGTGAACTCTTCCAGCATACTGCCGCTCTCCCCCCTGGTTAGAAATAGATGTACGTGCGAATAAAGCCCGCGTCATTGGTGATCGTGAGCACCTGTGAGACCTCGAACTCTCCGCTGATGAGCGGATGGGTGACAAGGATCTTGTGCGAGTGCTTGACGAAGGGGGCGGAGATGGTCTCCAGCTCCCAGACTCCCCCGGTACGATTCAGAGCCAGGATATTGACGCCATACTCAAAGGAGTAAACCTTCTCCTGTGCCGGCGATGTGCCCCAGTAGAACACGCCGCCCGAGCAGAAGAAGGGTTTCTTGAGGCCCCAGGCCGCGTTGACGGTATTGATGGCCTGGATGCCGGTCTGCCGGTGGATCGGGAGCCGCTTGCGGGTGGGATATCCCTGGCCGGAGAGGGCCATCTTGCCGATCCCGGCCTGGCCCAGGATGTAGGCGAGCACCTCCTGGGGCGTTGTCTCCAAAAATGTGGCGTTGACGGAGGTCTGCTCCAGCAGGAGCATTTCATCCTTCAGGACAATCTCATTCGCCGAGGCACCTCCGCTGTAAGGCTTTGCGACATAGCCGGTAAAGACTTCGTCCAGGACGCCGTTGTAGCCCATCTCGATCGCCGCCGCATCCATCCTGTCGAGGGATATCCTGGGCTGGAACTGCTCTGTGAAGCGGATCTTCGCCCAGTCGAAATAGGCGGTGCGGGAAGAGTGGACCTCCACCTCTACGCCCTGGTCGAAACGATAGGCCCCGGCCCGGACCGCGATCTGCGGATAAAACAATTCCATCGTTTCCATGGCCTCTCCTATCCCAGCTTCGATTCCATGAGGGTGAGCTTCTTTTTGACGGCGCTGGCATCCGCATCATCCTTTGCCGGGGAATTCCCGCGTCCACTGCCCAGATAGCGCCTGTACTCTGCGGACAGATTTGACGTAGCGGAGGACGCTGAGGAGGCAGAGGAGCTGCCCGCCTTTTTCGCGGTGATCGTCTGAGGGATATACTCCCAAAGCTCCAGGGTGACCGGAAGCTGTCCCTTCTTATTCTCGGCCTTGTGGGTGAGTTTCTTGAAGAGGACCCTCTCAATCCCGTGAGCCGAGGCGTCCTCACTGACAATGGGGATGGGCTGTGGGACGCTCTGGCCGGGGGCCCGGAAAGCCGCCCGGAGTACAGCGAGACGCTGGTATTTGGTTTGAGACTCGGTGTCGTCCAGAATGAGCTCAATGTTGACCTTGGCGTCCTCATAGCCCACGGCCTGCTTGGGCTTGACCGCGCTGCCCTCCACCTCCTGCTCGTCGATCCTGGCCGACTCCGTGACCTCGATGCTTTTGACGAGACCGGGGAGGACGACGCCGTTGAGCTTGATGCACTGGTCTTCCATATAGATCATGGGGCCGTCCTCCCTCCTTTATGCGGGTTGCAGTGCTGCGTCCGGATCGCCGTCGTCCTCCGCATCCTCGTTGGCCTCCGAATAGCTCTCCAGTTCCTTGAGGATCTCCAGGAGCTGCCGCAGGTCTTTGATAGTCTTGAGGTCGGTGGGGATGATGACCTTCTGGATGATGACCTGCTTGGCGGAGCCGCCGCTTCCGGCGCTCTCCTCGCCGCCGTCCTTGCCGCTGCCCGTGGTACCCAGCGGGATCTTTCGGACCGGCTCGCGTTCCAGCCTGGCCCTGGTCAGCTTCAAGCCCTGCTCGGCCGCCTCTGCGGGCGCGTCCTGCGCCAGCTTCAGGCCGTGGGCGTAGGTGGTCATGGTGCGCTGTCCGGAGAGGGTCAGCGTGGACAATGGGCCTTCCTTTGCGTCCGAGAAGGGGAGCAGGTTGCGGATCTTCTGCAGCCCGCCTTTGACCGTATCCACCGCGCCGGTGAACGCCGATTTGATGCCGTTGGCAAAGGTGGTGACGATCTTCTTGCCCGATTCAAAAAACCAGGAGACCGCGCCGGTAATGATCTCTTTTACACCCTTGATCCCGTTGGAGACGGCCTCCCTGGCTGCCGTGATTTTGGTTGTAATGCCGGTTACGATACTCTGGAAGAGTTGCACGACAGCGCCCGGGATCGCCAGCAGCTTCTCTTTCAGGAAGCCGAGGACGGCGTTGACGCCGTCGCGGAACCACTCGCACTTGTTGTAGAGCAGCACCAGGGCTGCGATCAGGGCCACGATCCCGATCACGATCCAGGTCACGGGGTTTGCCAGAAGCGCTGCCGTAAAGCTCCACACAGAAGCAATAAGGGGTTTGAGCGCTGTCGCCGCTGCTGTGATCGCTTGCTTTGCCATTGACGCGATACCACGCCCGACGTTCTTCAAGGCGGCGACTGCTACGCTGCCCGCCGAGCGTATCTTGGTAAAGCCGGCTTTTATTGCGTCACCCGCAAACATCCCATATAGCCGTATCGTGTCTAAAGTATCCGGGATATTCTTGATTGCTCCAATGAATCCTTTGCCGAGTCCCGCTGCTTTTGTGAAGACTAACCCGATGCCGCTGATCACGGCGATGGCCGAACCGCCTATGGCCAGGAATCCGCCGAGGGTCAGCACCACCAGCATGATCGCCCGGACCAGCTCCTGGTTGTTCTCGATCCAAGTCCCTGCCTTCGTCAGTACCTCACTGCCCTTTGCCATGGCGTCGTTGATGGTGGGGAGCAGGCTGTTGCCGATGGACTCGGTGACGTTATGGATCTGCTGCCGGAGGCGCTCATAGCGCTCCGGCTCGGTCTCCTGGATGGCGGAGGCCATCTTCTGGGTGACGCCGGTACCCTGGCCCATTGCATCGTAGAGGCTGAGAATGTTGCTTTCCAGGTCGCCGACCTTGCTGTACATCAGATCGATGAGGGCGACTGCCTCGGTGTCTCCGAAGGCTTTTTGCAGCTCCATTTTCTCAGCCGCGTCCATGGTCTCACCGAACTTGCCCCGGAGGATATCCAGGATCTCCGGCATACTCAGGAGCTGGTTGTTGGCGTCGAGGAAGGATAAGCCCAGCGCCTCGCCGCCCTTGGCGGCAGACCGGAGGAAGGCTTTGTACTTGGTGCCCGCCTCGCTGCCGCCCATGGTGGCCTGGAGCATGCCCAGCACGGAGAGCTGCTCCTCCAGGGGGACCTGTGCCGTGGTGGCCGATGCACCCAATGTCTGGATCGCCTGGGCCATACCGGAACCCGAGGTCTTGAAGGCACGGACGCTCTCAGCGATACCCGCCGAGAAGATCTCTCCAAACTCCAGGTCGGAAAGATCATCATAGTAACTTTTGTAAATGCCGTAGCCCGTGGCAAAGAGGGACGTCATCTCTCCCGCCGTGGACTTAGTCGCCTTTGCCGTCAGGGCAGCCAGGCTGGTAAACTCGGCTACTCCCTCATCGGAGAGGGATGCGATGCCGCTTTTGATGTCATAGGCCGCGCTGATGAAGTCAGCCTTCGTCGTCCCCGCCCACTGATCGGAGAAGCTGCGTGCGGCGTTCTCTACAGCGCCCAGATCCCGCACACCCAGGGAGGCCAGCTCGCCGATGGCCCGGCGGGTCTCGAAGGTTGCCTCCACCGGAGCGAGGGCCGCGCCGGCGATCTGCGTGCCCATTTCCTGCATGACCGCGCCGGCCTTGGCCGCGGAGCCAAATGCCTGGCTCAGGGAATCCAGCCTGGTGACGTCCGCCCCCACCTTGGAGGCGATGCCGGCCATGGGCCCGCTGAGGTTGTCGATCATGTTCATCACAAGCGACAGCTTGAATACGGACTCTAAGCTCATGTGCTTCACCTCCTGGGGGCGGCTGCCGTCACTCGGTAAATACCTTGACGATCGCCTGCGCGACGATATTCACCTCCAGCTCCTGGATAAGCCTGGCCTGCGCCAGGCAGTCCAGGAACTCGTCGAGTCCGGCAGTCTCAGGGTCAAACCCCTCTAAGAGAGGCGGGGGGAGGAAACGGTAGATCTCCAGCAGGCCGGAGCCGATTCCGCTTTCCCGCACCCCCGCGACCCGCTCCCTTAGAGCTTCTTCAAATTTGCCGTATTGGTGAGGCCCAGAATTTCCGTGAGCTTATTGCCGATGCTGATGGCGACGCCGGGATATTCCTCCATATCGCCCGTCAGCCGCTCCTTATCCTCGTCAATGACGGCATCCAGCATGAACACCTTGCTCGCCTTCGTGATCCCGATCTGGGACGCGCTCTTGACGTAGCGGTCATAGCTGGCAACAGAGGGGCGCTTGAAGTAATAGGAAAACTCCTTTTCCTCCTCATCATCTACGGGGATCGTAAGGCCCACACGGTAGACCTTGCCTCCATACTGGGCCTTGAGTGTCTCCTCACGGGAGACCTCCGCAGCCTTCTTCTCAGCTTCCATGGTGCGCACTCCTTTTTCTCAAAAATCTTGTCCCCGGCGCGGGCCTTAAACCGCCTGCACGCCGTTGGTAATGATGCCGCCGACGATCATCAGGTCCACGTCCACGCTCAGGGACTTGTCGCCCTGGGCCGCCTTGTGAGTACGCTTGATAGGGCGGACCTTCTTCAACTCATCGGTGGAGATCGCCTTGCCGTTGTCGGCATAGGATACTACGATAGAGGGCAGCTCCAGATCATAGAAGCTGACACCCCGGGCTTTGCAGAAGGCCAGCAGGTCCTCGTAGTCATCCCGGAGCATGGACAGCTTGCCCGACGCCTTATAGTTGCCCTTGCCGAAGCCGCGAGGCTTGTAGCCTCTGCCGTAGCTCTCCTCCATATCCTGCTCATCGTCGTAGCTGATCTCCTGGACCACCAGCACCAGGCCGGGGAATTTGACGTCCACGTCGCCCCAGTCATAGTTCTTGCCGTTTACTTTGAGCATGGTCTCGTCCTCCTTCCCTTATGTCGTGGCCGGTGCGCGGCCCAGGTCTACCTCGATCTCCCGGATATAGCCCCGGGACTGGTAGCGGATCGTGACGTGCATAGTCTCGTCCTCCAGGATGGTCTGCTCCTGTCCCTCGGGGACGGTGATCTCATAGGCGCTGATCTCCTGATTGTCCACCATACGGTCCAGCGGGATAGCCAGGAATTTAGCCTTGGCCTCCAGCTCACCCTGCACGTCTTCCAGGTCGATGTCGTCGCCCAGGAGGAGCAGGCCCTCCTTGCGGGTCTCCCGGATGATCTTGTTCCTGGGACGTACATCCTCCGCGTAGCGGTAGTCGCTACCGTCCGGGCACATCATCTTGGCGTGATAGACATAGAAGTAGTCCAGGCCGTCATACTCCCGGAAGGTCAGGTAGCCCGCCACATCCAGCAGCTCAATGATGGAGTTGTCCATGGCGGCGGGGAGCAGCTCCTGAAGCTGCGTTTTCTCAATGGCGAAGCCCGCCTCGGTGCGTGTCTTTCCGATGGAAGTCTGGACAGACGCCTTGGCGTACAGGCCGGAGACCAGTGCGGCCAGGTTTACAATCTGGGTCTTGCCGTCCAGCATGACCAGCCGGCCCCAGCCCGCCACCACCTGTAGGTCCGTGCTGCGGATCTTTTTTCGGTCCGCTTCCATCTTCAGGGCCCAATTGGTCAGGTCGCCGCTGTCCTCCGGATATACGGCCTCCAGGAGGAAGAAGGCCGGCTTGTGGTAGATATCCATAAGCTCCTTCTGGGCGGTACTCACCGCCTGCCAGAGCGCCAGAGCGCTTCCGCCTACGATATGGACGAACTCGAACTCCTGATTGAAGTTCCTGAGCTTCTCAATGGCGGCCAGGACGTCCCCGTTGGTCATCGTGGGGGCGACGGTCTGGAAGGTATAGGTATCCCCTGCCAGGAAGGAACTGGGCTTTTGCTCCGCCTCCGCCGCCTCCGCAAACTTGAGGGTCAGGCCGGTGCCGGTGATCTCATAAGCACCCGATACGGGCACGGTGATCTCATCGGTATAGCTGAAGCCGCCGTCAATGGAAACCGCGAAGGCCGCGGTATTGAGCCCGCCCTGGCCGGTGATCTTCACGATGAAGGAAAAGGCGTTGGTGGGCGACCCCTCTACGGTCAGGCTGCCGCCGCCGCTGCCTTGGTGTGTCACCTCGCCGGTGCTTCCAGGCGTGCTGGCGGAAACCGGGATGCAGAACAGCCGGTTCGCACCGAACTGAACGCTGGTCATGGCGGCATCCGCCAGAGGGGACAGGCCCAGCGCCTCCTTGATCCTGGCTGCGGTCATGCTTCCCGTGATGACGATGGGTGTGTCTGCGGTGATCGGAGAGACGCCGATCTTCACATGCAGGCCGTCGCCTGTCGAGGTAGCAAAGCCCAGCAGGCCGTCCGATATAGTGTGTCTTACATCTCGAAGCATTTAGACCTTCGCCTCTCTTTCTTTCCTGGGGCCAGTACGCCCGTCCATCGCGGCCCCGGTAAAGCCAGCGACCGCTTCGGCGTATTCCTGCCCGGTCATCGTCCGGCCCGGCTTCCAGCCCCGGGCGGCGCATACGCCCGCAAAGACTGCCGCCGGCGTCCTGCTCCGCGTGCGGAGTGTTTCAATGGTGAGCAGCTCCGGGCTTGTCCCGTGCTCCGCCACTGCTGCCGGAGCCACCGTCTGGGTGGTGGCCTCCGGCGCTTTGTTTTTCATCGCCATGTTCTGGCTCCCTTCTATTGTCGTTCTACGCTGGAGATATCCACCTCGGAGACGGGCGCAAAGCCGGTGTCCCTGTAGACGCCGCCCTGGAAATTGATCTTCACCTGGACGGCCACCTTGGCCTTGAGCAGCGAGTCGTCACTGTCCACCCAGTCCGCTTCCTCTACCTCGATGGGCACAAAGTTCCCATCCACATAGATCCCAGCATCCAAGCTCGCAATGAATGTCTCAAACAGGACCTCCACGGCTTCATCGGTGTAATCGCCTATGGTCACGGTAAAGGACAGGGTGCGGTCGAAGACCTTCCTCCGTTTGTGTTTCGCTCCCTCCTGGCCTATAAATCGTTTTTTGGAGCCGTTTCGGGAGTAGGTCTCCGAATAGAACAGAACCGCGCCCACGTGCGATTCCAGGCTTTTTGTCAGGGCCTTCTGTGTGGTGTAGGGGTTGGACTTGAGCCCTGTGCCCTTGAGCTTGGCGAGGAGGTATTGTTTGCATGCACTGTAGAGCATGGATCAGGTCTCCTTTTGAATGAACTCTTCTGTTGTGGCCTTAATCTCCTGCATATCCTCGTCGGAGAGTCCCAGGAAGGGCCGGGCCGGGATCGTGATGTGCACCTGCTTTTTGCTGATCCACCTGCCATCCACTTGAAAGCGCAGGGCTTTCTTTCGGTTGGCACGGATCGTGCGCCCCGGTTCGCCGAACTGGTGTGTCGCCGCATACTTGACGTTGGTGCCTACGGCAAAGCCGGAGGCGTCCGAGTGGACCCGGATGGAGTTGCGGAGGCGGGCGGAGTCGATCAGCGTCTTGCCGCCGCCCGCGGCCGCCCGGATGGAGCTGCGCCACCGCCGGCCGTCCGGCCCCTGGCTGCGCTTGAACCGCTCCAGGGTAGATTCTCTGACGCCTGCGCCCAGCGCCGCGTTGATCTTTTTCCTATCCAGTTCCGAGAAACTGCGGAGCTTGCGCAGCAGCGCCTGGGTATCGCCTTCGAGCCGGATGCTGTACATGCTCACATCCCCTTCATCTGGTCCCGGCTGAACAGCCTGGGATTCGACTTCACGGTGAATCCGGCAGCCGCTGCACTGGCCGGATCGTCAGACTCTGTCCCGATGGAGACCTTCCCCTCCGCCACCAGTGTAAGGAACTTGATGACAGAGTTGTAGCGGGTGAGGTATATCTTCTGGGCGCTCTCCTCGTCGATGCCGAAGCGGGAGTACAGGTTAAAGATGGCGATATCCTTGGAGAGCTTGTTGATGACCTTTGGGGGACGGCTGAGAGGGACGGAGTACCGCTTGGCGAGGTACCCGTCGATCTCGCCGTCCGCATCCGCGATTGCCTCTTCGATGATGGGTCCGATCAGCGCCTCGCGCTCCTCTTCTTCATGGAAGGTGTCCCCGATGACGCTATTGAGGGCGTCGTCCTTGATCATCTCCCGGACCTCAAGCCTGGTACTGTAGCTCACGCGGATCTCTCCCTTCTCACGACTCAGGAATCGGCGCTGCCGTCGCTGCCGTAGGCCATCTGCCAGAAGCCGAAGCCCGCATTGCCGCGGCAGTCCACACCGTACAGGAACTGCTTTTTCATGAAGACGTTGGCGTCGTTCTCACTGGTCAGAGAGACGAACTTGGCTTTCTTGCGTTGCTGGTAGATGAGGGGCTTGATGGGCCGGGTGGTGCACAGCAGGTACCAGGCGGAATCCTTGCCCGCCAGGCGGGGGACGACCACGGGCTTGGCGGTGCCCTGCATGGTGTTTCGGGTGCCGTTGATGTAGTCGGCCACCAGGATATCCCGGGCGTTCTTCTCCAGGGCGGGCGGCACCACCAGCTTGTCGGGCACCAGGCCCAGGGGTTCACCCTTGCTGTTGGTCATGGACATCATAGCGGTGCGGGCCGCTACATAGGCGTCCAGCGTTAGCTTTGCAGTTCCCTTGTTGCTGAAGCTCTTGCCGCCCACCTGGTGGTCCGCCGCGAAAAACGCCTTGCCGTCGTAGCACAGCTCGGAGAAGCCGTTCTTCAGCAGCTCAAAGATCAGCTTGTCCGGATGCGCAGCGGCGGCCTGCGCCAGGTTCTCCACGCTGGGGTTGTACAGGCCGATCTTGTCGTCCTCCACGTCGTCCCGATCCACGCCGAAGGTGAGCTCGAAAGGCTTGTTGCGGATGGTATAGCCGGAGGCGGTGAGGTTCTGGATCTCACGGTCGCCGATCCACTCCCGCATACCGGGGATGTCGCCCAGCCAGGCGTAGGTCTCGGCGGCGGTGGTGGAGGGTGTGACCATAGCCACCTCCGTGTACATGAGCGTTACGCCCTCAAATGCCTTGTTGAACAGGGTGTTGAAGCCCATGTAGATCCCTCTCAGGGTCTGGGGATTGATAATCATAATGATGCGTCCTCCTTACTTTATTAGCCGCTCGCCGCGACCGTCAGCCCATAGCCGATCTCCACGGCCACGCCGCTGTCGTCTACCCGGGTCACCAGGCCGGCCACGGATGCGCCGGTCGCCAGGGCCGTCACCGTCTGGTCATCCTCCATATAGCAGGGCTTGAGGACGTGGGCCGCAGTAATCTTGTTGGATGTAGTGGCCGTGTTGGCGAACACGAACACGCCGCGGGTAACGCGGATCAGCACCGCGCCGTCCGCGCCGGTGTTCTCCACGGTCTCCTCCGCCCGGCCGGCTGCCGTCAGTCCGGCGGCCTTCTTGCCGGGGATCGCGTAGCCGTTGGCGTCCAGGGCCACGAGGGCACCCTGGTAGATGGTGGTGCTGCCCTTCACGGGCAGCGCGAGGGTCTTGCCGCCATTGGCGATCTCAATGGTATCCCTCGCACTGGTCAGTGCTGCCATAGTGGATCACTCCTCCTTCAGGTTGTACTTTTTCACGTCTTCCGGGTCCAGGCCAAGCTGCTTGCACACCAGCATGGTCGCCTCGTCCAGCGTCCCGCCCTTGAGCGCCATGGTCCCGTCGCCCAGCAGCTCGCCCATGGGCACCACCTGCGGGGCCTTCTCCACAAATGCGGCAAAGCCCTGCGGGTTGTCCAGCGCATACTGCCTGGCCCAGTCCTTCTGCGCCGGGGCAATCTTCCCGGCCTTCAGCGCCAGGGTAACGGCCGCGTCCGCGTCACGTGCCGCGGCCTGCTGTTTAAGGGTCTGGATCTCCGCCTTCAGATCCACACCGTCGATCTTGCCGCTCTTCAGCTCCATGATCCTGGCGGTAACATCGGCCACAGGTGCGCCGGCCTCGAGGCCCACCAGCTCGCACACCGTCTTGTTCGCCACCACGCTGTCGTCCGCGGGCGGCTGCGCCCCCGCCTTCAGGCTCTTGTTTTCATCAACGCAAGCCTTGAGCGATTCCAGGATCTGCTCCTCCGTGGCGTCCGTACCAAGCCCGAGCAGCTCCGCGAGTTTCTGGATGTCCATGATGTGTTGTCCTCCTTCAAACAAATCAGAATTGACGATCGGCGTCATATGCTCGATCGCCGGTGTATTGGTCAGCGCCAGGGAGTGCAGCCCCGTCGCTTTCCCATCCGACCTTCGGACTGTGACCACAGGGGAGAGGTAACGGTATTCCTTGTTCTCCAGGTACTGCGCCCCCCTGGGCGTCCATTGGACCACAGCCATGATCTGGCCGCCCTCCAACTTCAGCTCCTTGACCCAGCCTGCAGCGGGCGCTTCCACGCCCTTGAGCGTCTGGTGCTCGTAATCCACTACCAGATCCACCCCGCGTTGAGCGATCTGCGCCTTCATTGCCTGAAAGCTCTCCTCGTCCACGTCGAACTCGCCCTTGGAACTCACCACGTGGCCCAACGGGAGGACAGGGATGACCTCCGGGACTCCGTCGCCCACCGCCATCTGGCCGCCCTTGAGGATGAGATAGTCCTTCATTTTGACCTTGGCCTCCTTCTGTATTTGCCTTGAACTGCTTCAAGACGCGTTAGCACGCGTGCGCACGCACCTTCACGGGCTTTTCCGGCGCTCCGGGCCCTGGGGGATACCCCCGGCCCTTGCGCCGCTCTGAGGGCCGTCTCCGGCCTTCCGCCCCGCTACGCGCCGCCGCCCTCCCTTTCCCGGGCCCGGTACGCCTTGACCAGCGGCTCGGGGTAGTCCTTCAGGTCGGGCTCAAAGCGTACCTTTGCAGGGTTCGTCGAAAACTGCGGATCGGGCAGGATGGGCGGGGCCTCCGTCTCCACCGTGAGTCCGCGCTGCTCCACCTGCCGTCTGGACAGGCTGCGCACCGTGCAGCGGCACCGAAAGCCGTTGGGCGGGAACCAGGTGTCCCAGACCGGGGAATCCGCCGGATAGACCCTACCGTCCATCGCCAGGTGGCTCGGCCGGGTATGGGTGTCGTTGACCGCGTCATACTGCCAGTAGGGACGCAGCTGCCTGACGGCCGGATCGCTCATCTGTTCGTAGTGGCCCGCGTTGTAGGCCGTCTGTACATTGGTGCGGAAGATCAGGTCGGCCTGGATGGGCGTCATGCCTTCGTAGCCCTCCGACTCCAGAAAGCCGTTCATGTTGGCGCGGAACTCTCCCAAAGTGCCGCCATCCTCCAGCGCCGAGAGCAGCTCTTCGTAAAACCGCTTGAGGATGTGGACCTTGGTATAGCCGGAGACCGTAAAGGCCAGAGAGCGGTAGTGCTCTGCTATGCGGTAGAACTGCTCCGCCGTGACGGGTACGCGTTCCTTAAAGTAGTCCACGGCCTCCTGGAAAGTCATATCCTTTCGGGTGAAGACAGCGTCTGCATCAGCCATTCCCGGACACCCGCCCCTCCAGATCCGCGTACAGCATGACCTTCTGGAGCAGCTCCTCCACCCCGGAGACGTCCATGGCGCGGTACAGCTTCTCCACGGCCCCGTCGTCCTCCATGGCCGCCTTCAGCGCCTCCAGGCTTTCCGCGCTCTCAATTAATTTGAGAACGGGGGCGAACGCCTTCTGGAAGCTGCCGGCCCCACGCTTCAGCGCGGCGTCCGCGAGCTGGTCCACGCTCTGCTGCGTCCCGGGGACCGGCCGGTCCTTCAGCGCGAGCTGCGCTCGTTCCGGGGACTGCTTGAAGGGAAGAGGGGGTGCGCCTGCATTGGCGCGGGGCTGTGCGATCTCCTCGCCCCCCTCCGGTTCCGGGATAGAGAACTTCTTGTAGATGAAGCTGGTGGGGACCTTGAGGCCCACACGCTCAATGAGGGTCCCGAGGATGTTGGCCGTCTGCTCCAGATCCTCGGACTCCTCACAGTCGAACCGCAGGTAGGGGATACGCTTGTCCTCCCCGAAGTTATACAGGCACAGAGGCCGGATCAGATCCCTCCGCAGGGTGGCGGCCAGGGCCTTGCAGTCCGCTACCGTCAGATCGTGCCGCACCTCATTGTGGGTCTTGCTCTGAGCGTAGCTGCCACCCCCGGAGTCCGAAGTCAGGGTCTGGCCCAGAACCGCCTTGCTGATCTGCTCGTCGCAGTATCGGGCCAGGCGCTCATAGAGGTCGATGCTGGAGCTCTTCTCCGTGTTGATGAAGTCAATGCTGGTACCGTCCGGGATGATGCCCGCGGCGTCTGCGCCGATCTGTACCAGCGCCTGCATGAGGGCTGTCTTGTCCGACTCGCTGGCCCCGGCTGCATACTTGCCCAGACGCAGCGGAAGTCCGTAGACCTCGGCGAAGGCCACCCAGTCCTTCAGGTCATAGTTCTTGAACAGGTACATCCAGGCTGTGACCCGGAGCACGCCTGCCCGGGAGGGGTGGCCGCTGCGGGCTTTGTACCGGTGGACGATGAACTTGTTCCTGGGGAGCAGCAGCCCCTCCGAGTGTTCCTGCGTGCGCACCTTGAAGGTGTCGTCCAGACTGTCCCAGAAGAACCGCTTTTGCTGCCGGGAACGGATCTCCTGTACCACCACATGGCCCTCGTCATAGCCCCACATGATCTCGCTGACGGCAAAGCCCTTGCCCACCGCGTCCAGAAGGTCCGTCTCCACATCCTCGAAGCTCTCAATGGTCCCCAACTGCTCCCCGATGAAGTCCGCGATCTCCTTGTCACGGGGGTCGTCCCCGAATGGGATGACCTCATAGTCCAGGCCGGTGACAGCATTCTTCCGGGTTTGGAGCTGGCTGAACAGGTGGGGGTCCTTCTCCTCCATCTCCTCAAACAGCTCCATCTGACGCATCACGTCCCCGGCATCCGCCTCCCGGAAGATCTCCGCCAGCCGGACGGGGGTGAGGCCATTGCTGGGGTATTCGCTGTATTTGTCCGAGACGTGGGCCACCGCGATCTCCCGGCTGTCCGGCCGAGGGAGGGGCGCGGCCCGCACAGCCTGCGGCTGCTGCCGTTTCCTCTTTGATTTGCTCATAGTCCTTACTCCTAATACGCCCCGCGCCGGAAGCGCATCGCCCGGCTCTGCACGCTCTTATAGTCCACGCGGGTACCGGCCTTGACGTCCAGCGCCAGCTTTACCGCCATCTGCAGGCCGTCCGGTCCGTCGTCGTTCTTCCCCATGGGGTACTCCGTCATCTGCTTCAGCAGGGTCTTGTGCTTCTTTGAAAATTTGATGTAGCCGTTTTTCACGAAGGGCTGCAGGGACTGGATGCGGGCGTCCTTGTTCTGGGTGGAATTGATCTCCTCGATCGGGAGATACTCTCCGACCGCTGCGGCCTTCTGCCGCATGATCTCCGCAAAGTAGTATTGAAACTGAACCGTCTCCACGCCGAACTTGTAGTAGGGCCGCTTGAAGTCCCGCTTCAGTCGCCGGCTGGCCTCCAGCGCGTCCTCGATGATCTGATCCGGCTTGCGCTTTGCGATGTCCGCAATTACCACATACAGGTATCCGGTGGAGGTGTCCTTTGCAATCGCAAAGATGGAGCTGGTGTCCGACTTCCTGTTCTTCCCCAGGGAGGGGTCGTTGGCCCCGATGAACAGGAATTTCGGGTCCGAGAAATCCGGCTGCTGCTTCCCCTCGTCATCCCAGAAGTCAAACCATTCCTCCTGGAACGTGCAGTTCTCCGGGTCGATGGGATCGTTCTGGATTTCGCTGTTGAAGCTCGCCTCGCCCTCGGAGATGCGGATGACCATGAGGTCGTAGTAGGAGAGCTTCTCCTCCCACAAGACCTCAGTTCCTTCCAGCATCGCCTCGCGGTTCGCTTGAAAGAACTCCAGTGCGTCCTCCTGTCGGTTGTCGTTGGCGAGATCGGTGAAGATGGACTCCCATGCGTCCCATAACTCGCCGTTTGTGGCGAAGCTGATGACGCCCTGATAGCGCACCGACTTGTAGCTCGGGTTCTTCGCTACGTTGGCAAGCAGCGCGTCAAAGTGGAGCAGCGTGCCGATATACACGATATCCGTGTAAGTGTCGCCCGCCTTGGAGACCGCCTTATAAAACCAGTCCCGCAGCTTCTTCCGCTGCTCCGGGGTGTTGACATTCTCGTCGTTCTCCAGGTCGTCGCAGACGATGAGATCGGGACGCCATTCTTTGTGCCGCCGACCACGGATCTTCTTGCCGGAGCCGATTGCCTCGATCTTGACCCCGTTGGCAAGCAGGATGACCGACGCCTTCCATACCTTGCCCTCCAGCGCCCCGAAGTCCTCCTTCAGCGCCGCATTCTCCTCCAGCTCCGTTTTGATGTCTGCCAGGAAGCCCTCCGCCTGCTCGGAGCTGTCCGAGAGGATAATGATGTAATGCTTGTAGGCATAGAGGGCAGCATGGAGGTCGTCCTTGAAAGTGAAGTTGGTGCTCTTGGCGTGGCCGCGTGGGGCCTCGATCGCACGGCGGCAGCCGTCTGCCCGGTTGATCTGCTTGGCCTCCCGGACGGGGTCGAGCCCCTTCATCACGCCCTCCCTCCATATCCGGTCAAGTTCTCCGTGGAACGCCGGGGAGGGCCGGACGAAGTAGTGGGAGAGGTAGGCCCGCCCGAAATATTCAAGGTCGATTGCCCCGAGCCTCCGGCGTAGCCCCTTCGGCCCGGCCAGCTCTTTCCCGGCCTGGAAGTCCCGGAGAAGCTGCGCCCGCTGTCCGGGGAAGTTGCCGCCACGGACAACATAATCAAGAAAAAGCTGCCGCTGGTATTCACGGTTTGCGACCGACTCGCGGTCTTCCGGCTCTTCCAGCTTCTCAAGATATTCGTTGAGGTCAATCGCCATCTGCGACCACCTTCTCCCTTGCCCGGGCCAGGACGTCGTGCAGCTCCCCGGCCAGCTCCGGGTGCTGCTTGATCGCCGCCATCAGCTCTGCCTCCAGCTGCTCAAAGGCCAGCTCCGCCTTCTTCTTCATCTCCTGCCGCACCCGCTTCTCATACGTTGCGTTCCGCGACAGGGAGGCAATGAGCCGCCCAGCCTTGTCCAGCGGCATCTCGTCAAACTCGTCCTCGGCCGTGCTCACCCGGCGCATCAGGCCGTCCATCAGCACCATGGAGGCCGCCCTGGTATAGTCCAGTTCCGGATGTGCCTCCACGGCCTGCGCGATGGCCTGAGTCTTCTGGATGGTCTCCGCCACCCGCTGCGCCGCCGCATTCGTGCGCCGGGAATAGCGCCCGATGGCCGACTTGCTGATCTCATAGCCTTCGTCCTTCAGCCAGGCAGAGAGCTCGATGAAGGTGTTCGTGTTGTCCATGAGCTTGCTGTCCAGCTGCAGCCGGAGATCATCCGGAAGGCGGTCGATGCTGCTGCTCACCCGTGTCCGGCTGCGCGTAGTGCCGCTCTGCTGGAGCTCTGCCGGCTTGAGCTCCGGCTCGACCGCCTGCCTAGACATCGACGCCTGGGTCGTCGATCGTGCTCTCCAGAAGATCCACGCCCCTCCGGGTGAGCTTGATGACGGCGTCCTTCCGATAGGCGTTGTAGGCATTGGCCACGCGGCTCGTAAACGTGATGTAGCCGGCCTCCTCCAGGTACTCCAGGTGTTTGGAGATGTCCGGGGAATAGATCAGGCCGTCCGCCACCAGGGCGTTGGTGATCTGCCGGACGAGCAGCGCGTTGTGGTTGCCCTTTGCCAGGGCCCGGATGATATAGCCCCGGATCGCCTTGTTCCTGCTGACTTCCTGCTCCGTCAGTTCGTCCATGATCGCCATGGGCTCCTAACCCTCCTTTCTTGTCCCTCCGCTTCCGTAGAGGATCTGATCCAGCTTGTCCTCCACCCGGTTCATCACCCGGATGTAGTCCTCCCGGGTGACATACACCAACGGGAGGTCCGCCTTCAGGTCGTTGAGTTTCTCATCCACCTTGGCGATCTTATCGGCGGCCTCCCGCTTTGCTTCCGCGATCTGCGCGGCGGCCTCCTTTTTCGACTCGGCGATCTGGGCGGCGTTCTTCTTGTCTGCCTCTTCCAGCGAGGTGAGCGTCTTCTTGATAAAGAAGGTGAGTGCGCCCACGACGAGGGTACACAGCAGCGAGGCCGCCGCCCCGATGACGGCGGTGATCTGGGTGACTTCCATGCCCGGCCTCCTTTAAGGCTCCGCCGCTGCGCCCAGCACGGCCTCCAGCTCTGCGCCGGTCAGGATCGCGCCTTCCGGCACCGTCATCCCGGCCCCGGCCTGCTTCACCTTCAGCACCGCGTCCTCGATGCAGTTCGTCAGATACCGGTCGAAGCTGCCCAGGTTCTCCGTGATCACCCGCTGGGCCTCCGGCGCGATGGACCCTTTGACCTCCTCAAAGACCCGCCTGCCCAGGGCGGCCAGCTCCTCCCGGCTCGCATTTCCGCTCTTCACCGCTTCCCGCAGCGCCTTCGCCGTCGTCTGCTCGGTCGCCCCCACAGACAGCGTCGCCAGCCGCTCCACGTCCGAGATCGCGTCCTCCAGCGCTTTGCGCCCCGCCTCGTCCGCGATTCGTACCGTCTGCGCCTTCAGCTTCGACGCGCCCAGCCGGATGTAGTACACCGCGTATGCGCCGGCCAGGGCGATTACGGCCAGCACCACGTTCAACAGCGCCTCGCTCGCGGCGCTCTGGATGGCTTCCATGTTCATGCTGCGCCCCCTCCTTGTGGCAAAAAATAAGACTACGAGCAAAGCTCGTAGTCTTAGGGTACACGGTTTCCTCTGCATTCTCTATTGAAGTACTTCAAAAGTTCCCCGCGAACAGATCCAGCTGGTTTTCGTCCAGGCCCTCCGCCTTCAGGATCTCGTAGATCCACCGCTCGGAAAGCCCGTACTTCCGGGCCAGCGCCTTGTGGTTCCCGCCGTCGAACTCCGCACGGATGTTGGCGTTCCGCAGCTCCGTCAGCAGCTTGTCCAGCTCGGGGAAGTACATGCCGCTCCCGCCGAACAGCTCCGCCAGCCGCACCGTGTCCGGTATGCCGATCTCACGCGCCATGGTCTGATAGGGCTCCGGAAAGCGTTCCGCGGGGAGCTCGTTCAGCCACTGCAGCTGCGCCTTGTCCAAAGCTGCCGGCCTCCTTTCCTATGCTCTTCCGGCCATCTTCCCCAGGATGCCGAACAGCTCGCCCACCGTGACGCCCTCGCTGAACTTCGCCGCCCAGTAGTCCGGGCTGTCGATGACTCCGGCCGCCTGGAGGGCCGCCAGGCCGTCCCGCTGCCACGCCGGGAACCCGGCCAGCGCTTCCGGCTCCGGGGACGGGGCGGGGCTCTGCGGCGTCTCCTGGGCCTGGATCTGCTCCAGCAGCTTCACGATGCTCGCCCCGTAGCCCGGGCCGGGGAAGGCCCAGCCCTTGCCCTGGGGGTTGTCCGCTGCGCCCAGCCACTCCACATACGGAGCGCACCCCCGCGTCACAAGGGAGAACCGGGGATCTACACAGGCGTTGGCCAGCGTATCCGTGCAGGCATATGCCTTCAGGTGCTGGATCTGCGCCCGCACACCGATCCGTGGATCGGGGAAGGTGGCCGCCTGCCCCTGGGCGTTTCCGTTCAGGGCCCCGATCCCTGCGTAGTTATTCTGCTCCGGGAGCACGATGCCCCCGTACCGGAAGAAGCCCGTCTCCTTCAGGCTCTGCGCCCAGGCCACGTCGCCGCGCACGCCCTCAGCCGCACCCTCCTCCAAAAACACTTGTGCAAGCTCCTCTACCGAGCAGGCCGGCAGCTTGGGCGCTGCGTTCCTGCTCCGGCAGAACAGCGCCATCTGCTGGGCCGTGGCCTGGGCCATGCCCAGGATGGCCGTCTTGCCCTCCGGTACGGCGCTCAAACCGTAGTGCTCCGCCAGCACCTCCGCCTCCGCCAGCGCCAGACCGGCCAGGTGGATGTCCGACAGCAGCCATTGCGCCGCCCGGGCGTTGGTGTGGAAGCTGTGCTCCACCAGCAGGTATTGCGGCGTGCCCACCGCCCGGGCCCCGCGCAGCACGCCGTAGTATTCGTTCCCGGCGCTGTTCTTCCGGATGGCCGTCCGCCCCGCCTGGGCCGTGCCCATCTCCGCGCCGATCCGCGCCGCCAGCTTACCCGCCAGCACGTCCGAGCCGTTCAGCCCGTCATAGGCCCGGTACACCACCGGGTAGTCCACGCTCTCTGTCCCGCAGGCGTTGGAGTGCAGGGACAGAAATACGTCGCACCCCTTGGACGCCGCGCCCCGGTCATACACGTCCATCTTCGTGTCGATGCTGGCCCGGGTGGTGACTACCTCAAAGCCCAGCGCCTCCAGCGCCGTCTTCAGCTTCAGGTGCAGGGACCACATAGCCGCGCTCTCGTAATACGTCTTTACTACCGGGCTCTGGTTGTACCGGCTTCCCACGTGCCCGGCGTCCAGGCAGATCCTGATCTTATTCATCGCCGTCGCCCTCCTCGCCCGGATCGTGGTAGATGGGTTCCCCATCCGCTTCATTGATCTCCGGCTCCTGGGCCGGTGCGCTGGTGGCCGCCGAAGCGGCCTGCCTGCTTGTCTTTGCCATGATAGATTACCTCCTATAGATCAAATCGGTATTGCTCCGGCGTCTCCGCCCGGACGGACAGCACCCGGACGTCGCCCAGCGGCTCCAGCAGGATGGCGACGTCCTCCTTGACGCCCTGGGCGTCCTCTGCCGGCGCATCTACTTTCACTACGATGGTCAGCATTCTTTCTCCCTCTCTTCCTTCAGGGCCCGCCTCGCAGCCTCCGACCATTCGAAGTCCGCGCACCCCTTGTAGCCTGGCAGCCAGTTCCAGCCGCCCGGGCGGAGGCAGCCCCGGTCCTCTTGCCCGTGCCACCGGCAGTTCTGGCAATCCCTCCGGTGCAGGGCGAGGTCGATGATGACGCCCATACTCCTACAGCTTCCACACCGGCATGACTACCTCGTCCACCAGCTCGCCGATGCTGTAGTCCTTCCGCCCCTCCGCCTCCAGCCGCGCCAGGAATCGGTCATACTCCACCGCCACCTTCAGCAGCTTGCAGATGCCCACCCGTTCCGCAGTCACCTCCGGCAGCTCTGGGCCCAGCAGGAACCCAATGGCGTGCAGCAATACCCATTCCGCATGGATGGGGTCCCGCCCCAGCAGCGCCTGGAACTCTAACCAGGTCTCCCGGGCAAACTTCTTCCGGTTCAGACGGGGCTTGTCCGGGGGCAGGACGCCCTGCTCCTGAAGCTCCTTTTTTGTCCTGGCCCGCAGGTCCTTCTCCCGCTGGGTCATGCGCTTGCGCTTCGCGGTCATACCGGCTTCATCCCTCCTCAAACTCCGGGCACGCCAGCACCCGGTAGCTCTCCAGATCTCCGTTCACCCTCCGCCGGCTGTCCTTCTGGATCTGCACGTCCCGCCGTTCCGCCGTCCAGCCGGGCACCGGCGCGTGCTCCTTCCGGCTCCAGCTGCATCCGGCCCCCGTCTCCGGGCTCGGCACCGCGTTCCGGCAGTGCCAGCACAGCGTTTCCCCGCCTTGCCGGAGCGGCGGCGGGGGCCCGGGGTTCTTTCTTCCGCCCATTCTCACTGGCCCTCCCCGTGCGGCTGCGGCTTCCGCTGGGCCTCCTCCAGCACGTGGGTCCTGGGGATATAGGTCCGGGTTTCCGTCTTCCGCTCCAGCTTCCGCAGCTCCCCCAGCAGGCGCTCCAGCCCTTTGACCGTGGCGCGGTTCTGTTCCGCCCAGGCCGCCACCGGTCCCGTCTGCTCCGCCGTATCCTTGGCTTCGCGGCGTGTGCGCCGCACCTCCCGCAGCTTCAGCGCCAGACGGGAGCGCTCCTTTGCATGGTGCTCCCCCAGCTCCAGCGCGTGCAGCAGATCCTGGGTGGCGGCGTCCGCCTCCGCCCGGCTGGCCTCCGCCATGCGGTGCCGCTCCTCTGCGTCCCGCAGATACGCCAAGAAGTCCTCTAGGCCCCTGCTCACAGGCTCATGCTTCATGGGCTGCCTCCCGGCGGGCCATGGCCTTCAGCGCCTCCGCCAGCTTCTGGCACTGCGCCGCCGTCAGCCACTCCTGCCGCTCCACCCCGAACATCCGCCGGGCAAGGCCGTTTACCACCTTCTCCGGCTCCGCCCGGCCCATCTCCCGGCACAGCGCGTACAGCTTCCGCCGCAGCGCCGCCGTCTCCGGGTTGCCGCCGGCGTCCGTCCGCTTCCGGCGCGGGGCCTGTTGCCCCCCGTCCTTCATCCGGCCCATGCTCACCACCAGCCGCCGCAGCTCCGGGTCCGTCAGCTCCGTCAGGCTCGCCCGCCCTGTCTCCCGGTATATGTATTCGTGCAGGCTCTCCCGGTCCATGCCAAGCCCCTTGGCCAGTCCGTACACGGCCCCATAGCGGTTCTTCTGTGCCGCCGCCATCCGGTCCACCCCTTTCCTAATCCGTGACGCCCGCCTTGATCTGCTCCAGCCGGGCGATATTCACCTCATACCCGAACACGTCCCCCTGCTTCCAGGTCGCGCCCACCGCGTTCACCGTGTCCTTCCCGTATTTCTTCAGGGCCTCCTTGCTGACCTTCTCCTCCACCACGATGCAGTCCGTCATCTGCCGGGACTTCAGCCGCCGGACGATCTCCTCCAGCTTCTCCTTCGCACGGGGCAGGGACACGCTGGTGGACAGCCGGAATCCCACCTCCCCGAAGGTCAGCGTCATACTCTTCGTTTTGCCCATATCCTCCCGGTGCTCCGTCACGAAGCCCTTGATCTCCCGCTCCAGACGGGCCACCTCGTCCTTATACGGCTTGCTTTCCTGCTCGGCCACCTTCTGCGCGCCCAGCACCTGCTTCTGCATTTCGCTCTCGATGTCTCCGATGGCGATCTGCGCCTCCGCGATCTGCCGCAGCGCCTCGTTCACGTCCTCCCAGCTCTTCAGCGCCGGGGCCTCGATCACTCGTTTTCTTCCCATGATACCTTACTCCTTTCCATTCGTTGCGCCGGCGTTGCGCCGGCTCCGCAGCCGCGCCGGGCAGTCCTGGGGGAGGGGGCCCAGCCCCTCCTCCGTACCCCTCGTTTCACCGGATGCCTCGCCGTCATACAGGATATAGCTCCGTGTAAACATCATGTACACTCCAAGCGGGCCCAGAAGCAGCGCCGCCGTCCCGTCCCGGTCCTCCGGGCGCTCGCCGGTACCGGCCAGCACGCACACCAGCGCCGCGACCCCCACCAGCACCAGCCCCATCAGCCGCTGTTTTCTCATTTTCGTTGTCCCTCCTCGCACGCAAGACAGACATACCAGGTTTGCGTCAGGCTGATGCGTCCGCGCAGCTTCCTGGTGTACTTGATCGACTGCTCCCTGGCAGGGATGTCCTTCCCGCATTTCCGGCAGATCTGAGCCCGGGAGGAGCGGGTATATCCGATCTCGATCTTCATCCCCGCTGCCTCACAGCATCATCATGGCCGACGCCTGCTCGATCACCTTCACCGTCACACGCGTCTCCCCGCTGTCCGCCAGGATACGCTTTACGTTGGACAGCGTCCGGTCCAGCAGCCGGAAGCACCCCGTCTGCGTATTGCACGCCCGGCCCTTCAGCTCCACCAGCGCCTCCGGCGTCACGTCGAATCCCTTCAGATACCCTTCCACCTCCGACGGCGACAGGCCCCGAAGCAAGGCATAGAAGTCTACCCGGTTCGCCATACGCTCCAGGTACGTCTTGATCTGCACCTCCAGCTTCGGCTCGCCCGCGATCACCAGCCCCACGTCGCTCTGGTCGAAGACGGCACGCAGGATCTCCATCTTCTTTTGGGTGTACTTGCTCACCAGCTTGTCCGCCTCGTCGATGATCAGCAGATAGCCCCGGTTCGTGTTGAAGAAGTCCCGGATGCCGTTCACCCGCTTCCAGATCGTCCCGTACCCGTTGGGCAGGCCCAGGCTCCTCTCGATGGCTTCCACCAGGTCCCGGCTGCTCATCGTGTCGTCGCACTCGATGTACGCCACCCGCGCCAGCTTCGCGTACTCCTTCAGCGTGTGGGTCTTCCCGTACCCGGACCGCCCCACCACGATCCCAAGCCCGATGTACTCCTGGCAGCTCTGGCATACCCCCAGCACCGCCTTTGCGTCCCGGCTCTCATAAAACCGCGGCGGCTCGCCGCCCCGCTGCGCCCCTCCCCGGGCGGGTACTTCCACCGCCTCGCCCGTGTGGGCCTCCAGGAATTCCGCCAGCTTCTCCTCCAGGGAGGCCGCGCAGGAGTCGTACTTCCCGGACAGATACCGGGATACCGACGTCCGGCTGTACCCGACCTCCTTCGCCACCGCGTGGATGCTGCTGTGCTGGGTGAGGATGTACGCGTTGACCCGCTCCGCCAGGCTCTGCTCCCCGGCTATGCCGCTGGTCCGCTCCACTGCTGTTCCTTCCATGCTGTTCGTCCTCCTATCCGTTCATGGCCCTCAGCTTCGTGAGGGCGCTCTCCGCCTTCGCCGCCAGGAACTCGTCCCCGGCTTCGGCCTTCTTCTTCCGGCTTGCCGCCAGCTCGCCTCGGAACTCCTTGTCCATCGGCAGGCTCACCACCTTCTGGGGCCGCGCGGCCTGGATGGTCAGATCCAGCCTGCCCACCACGGCGGCCTCCGCATCCATGCGCAGCTCCGGCGGCATGCGCCGCTCCTCCAGGAATTCCCGGACCAGCGCCTTGTTCCGGTTCTTCCGCCGGTGCAGGGCCTCCAGCGCTTCCTCCGACACCCGGTCCCCGAATTCCAGCAGCTCCGCCGCGTATGCCTCGCAGATCTTGGCCCCGCTCTTGACGTCGTACACATACATCCGGCTCACGTCCCCGGCGTCCCAGCGGATGTTTACCCACTTGCCCACATAGAACCCCAGCTCCGGGGCCGTATACAGGGTATGGAACCGGGTGAAGCCCTGGCTGTTCACCTTGGCCCGGCCTGGCTTCATCAGCAGCATCGCCGCGTACTCCCGCATGGGCGGGGCCTTCTCATAGTGCGGCGCGTGCTCCCACAGCGCGGCGGGCGTCGTCCACCGCTCGCCCGCATCCTTCAGGCCCCGGTGCTCGTGGGTGTCGTACCACCCGCTCAGGAACTGTGTCAGCGTCTCGTAGAACTCCTCCATCGTCAGCAGCTCCCCGCGCTCCAGCATCCGCTGCACGTCCTTCTCTACCTTGTCCTCCGTGCGGGAGCCTGTCAGGGTGCCCGTGTAGGACGCGAACTTCCGCGAGTGCCGCAGGCAGAACGTTTTGAAGGCCCGTTCGATGGGCTTGTCCCACGGGTGGTAGGGGAGGGACCGCGACCAGTCCCGGGCACCCATCGCCAGGTAGAAGCCCTTCAGCTCCGCGTCCATGGCCCGCTGCTCCATGGCCCGGATATTCCGGTCCTGGCCCAGCGTCTCCCGGTTGGCGAAATCCTTGCCGTTGTCCATGTGTACGTGCTTCGGGACCGTCCCCGCCTCGTAGCACATCTTGATGAACGACTCCTTGACCACCCGGGTGTTGGAGTGCTCGCACAGCACCGGGCCCAGGATGCGCCGCGTCCGCATATCCTCCCAGGCCACCAGCACCGGGCGGATCGCCTTCTTCTTCCCGTTGGGGGCCGTGTATTCCACCCACACGTCGAAGGTGTGACCGTCCGCCACCACGTACTCCATCACCTCCAGCGTGGAGGCGTCCCGCTTGCCCTTCACCTGCATCCGGTTCTCCCACGCCCGGTCCCCCCGGGCCGACAGGTACAGCGCGCTCTTCGCCGGCGGCAGCTCCATCAGGTACTTCACATACCGCCCCACCGTCTTCACGCTGGGATACTCCGTCCACCCACGCGCCGCCGCCTGTGCCTCAAACGCCGCGTACAGCAGCGTCACCGTGGGCTTGTTCTGCGAGAACCTCCGGTCAAACCAGATGTTCTCGATGATCGCCTGCTGCTCCGCCGTCAGCGTCGGGAACGTGTCCTTCTCCCGCGGCTTCCGGCACAGCGCCAGCGCACGGAAGTAGTCCCGGCTCTGCCCGTCCTCCCGCTCCAGCTTCAGCGCCCAGGCGTTCGCCTCCAGCACCGTCTTCATGTACCGGTACAGCGTCGGCGGACTCACGCCCAGCCCCAGCGCGTACCGCTCCGCGTAACCCGTCCGGTCCGGGCCGGTGTAGTCGATGAAGTCCTGCACCCGCGCCGCCAGCTCCACCGCCTCGTAGTACGCCGCCTTGTGCCCCGCGATGTAGCGGTTCAGGTCCGCGTCCACGTACCACGGCCTGCCCTCCGTCCGCTGCGCCACGATCGCCTCGCCTCCTTCCACCTTCTGCGCCGCCCGCCAGGCCCGCCGCCCCTTCGCGCTCAGGGACGAGACAGAGATCAGCACTTCGTCCTTCCCGCCCTCTTCGCGGCGGCGGGTCTGCGTCGTGTATTGCCTGGGATTGCGGGCGATGCGTGAAGCCATACCTTTATATGCCATACCTTCAAAATTTGCTGCTTCTGCCAGTGGGATAAATACTTCCGGCACCTCTGTCCCTCCCCTCCGCCGTCAGGCTGCGATGGCCTTCTCCACGTCCTCCGGGTCCAGCCCAAGGGCCGCGATGAGCGCTGGGATATACTTCGTGCCGGGCCGCACCCCGTGCAGGATGTAGCTCAGGTACACCGGTGTCGTCCCGATCTCCGCCGCCAGCTCCGACTTCGTCTTGTCCTGGTCCGCCAGCGTCTTCACCACCAGCTTCCCCAGCGCCGTCAGCCGCTTGTTCCCCTTCCTCATCTCGGCCCCTCCTTTCTCTATGGTTCGCGTGACTTTTTCAGTGCGCCTTGCGCGCTGGTTCGTCTTTGTGCAGAATATGCCGGATGCAGGCCGCTGCCACCGCAAGGAGCACCGCCGCCAGGATGACCGCCGGTAACCCGGTATGCAGCACATCGGCCCAGAACCGCAGGGACAGCAGCAGCAGGAATAACGCGGTCGTTCCGCGGAGGATATAGCCCAGGCACGTCGCCGCATCCAGCGCGATCTGCTCTCCCAAGGATTTCTCCTGTGCGACTGCCTCGACTGCCTCATAAGTTTCTTCGAAGATATCCGGCTTACAGGGGTATTGCTCGCCACGAAGGCCGGTGATGATCCAATCCCCTTTTTCCCCCTTCAAATCTCCTTCTAATGTGTGTATCGTGATCGCAGTATCTGTCTGGTACGCTTCGACAATCACGGGCTTTTTCCTATATTGCCCCATGCCTCTCCTGCTCCTTTCCAATTCCCGCCCCCTGCGGTATAATGTCCTCGGGCTTCCTGCCCGGATGGGGGGTGATGATGATGAGCGCTTTGATTCCTGGTTTATTGGTCGCTGTTGTTACCTTGGCTGGCACATTCTTGATCAACATGCTTCAAACCTGGCTTTCAAGCAGAAGGGCTGCGCGGAGAGAGGCATATGACAACTTCTATATTCCATTCATTGCACTCCTCTACAGTGCCGATGTGTGGAATTTGAATTTTTCCGAATTGCCCGAAAGAAAGCAGGTCGAATTCTATAAGCTGATCATAGAGAACATCCGCTACATGGATGACTCCATTCTCGAATGGGTTGATGTGTTCTACGGTCATCTAAGCGATTTCCTGTTTGGGAAACGAGCGGATACCCTCGATGCTGGCTTGCTCCGCCATTTGGATGAGGTGTTCGCCTGTGTTGTTGAATCTGTTTTGAAACAGGCCAATGGCCTGGCTAAGAAAATTCATCAGCCGCAGCTCGGCGGTCATGCTCTAAAGCTATACCAGGAAACCGGACCACACATCGGTGAGTACAGCAATTCACCCTGTGATCACGCCGATGGAAACGCAGTGGATAACAACGACGATGCAGACAATTAGGAAAATCGAAGTTAGGATCGCTGCTACCCCGAGTTTTATATCATCCCAATGCCGGATGGGCCATTCGCTCCAGATTTCGTGCAGCCCGATTCCTGCAGCGTAGACTGCGAGACAGATCCAGTACCCAAGGTGAAATCCAATCCAATTCACGGTCCACCTCCTATTCCCCGGAATCCTGCAGATACTCTGGAGCCGTCTGTCCAACAGGCGGCACCTTCTTTGCTGCCCGGTACTTCTGCACCGCGTAGTTATCCCGGTACATCCGCCGCAGCTCCTGGAACTCCTTCCGCAGCGCCCCCCGCAGCACCAGCGCCGGGTACCCGTCCGCCGTGTCCAGGGCCTCGTCCAGCTCCCGCGCCATCTGGAAGATGTTCCGGTACAACGCGCAGTCGTTGTCCGGGCACCCCGCCTCCAGCGCCAGCCCCAGGGCGTACACGTTCCGCGCCGGGGCTCCGCCCCCGTCCAGGTGGGCAAAGGTCTCCCGTGCCTCCGGCTCGGCACAGCGCCGGAACACGTCCGGCAGGGTGTAGCACTCCTCCTCCGGCAGCATGCCCAGATCGGTGAGCGCCACCTTGTACCCCTGCAGCGCGTGGGTCGCCGTCACCTCGTCCACCTCCGGGTGGTGCCGGCTTTCGATCAGGCCCCGCAGCGTCCGCTCCCACCCGGCGATCAGCATCTGCGCGTCCACTTCCTCCACCGACACGTCCTCCGCCGTCTCCGTGATCACCGTCACCTTCCGCTCCGGCTCCTCCACGTCCAGCTCGCTCTCCAGCCCCCGGGCCTGCTCGATGGCCGCCTCCAGGCTGTCCGCGTCCTCGTACTCGAACACGTCCCGGTCGATCTCCAGGTGCCCCGTGTACAGCTCTGCGTCGATCACCCCGTAAGTGCCCAGCGTCTCATACTCCCGCTTCTCGCGCTCGTTGAACCGCACGACCAGGTACCCGTTGATCTTCTTCAGTTTTCTCATTTTTCCTGTCCCTTCCTTTCGTCGCGCCCTGCCATCTTCAGACCTGGGGAGGGCTCCCCCGGGTGACGCCCCGAAGGGCGTTTCGGCTTATTCGCCTTTGGGTTCCAGTGCGTCCAGAGCGGCGGCCCGGGTCTCCATCTCCTTGGCCCGCTTCTCCTCCTTGCGGTACTCGGCGACTGACTCCTTGAAGCCCACACAAGCCGGATTGTCGGCACAGAGGGCCATCATGTGGGCGGCCTTTGCCATCCGAGCCCGGCTCTCCTCGGCCTCGCCCGTCGCCATCATCCAGAGATCGCGCCGGAGCTCCTCGGGGAAGGTGCGCTTCGCAAGTCTCACGGTGAGGGCTCGGTTCTCGTCCTTCAAGGTCTCCACCAATCGGCCCAGCTCCTCAAGCCGCTCCTGTGCGCGGGCGGCGTCTGTCTTGACGGCGTTGTAGTCCCCGCCCAGCTCCCGGAGCTTCTCCTCGGCGGCCTCGTATCTGGCCTTCATACTGAAAGCGAAGTCGTTCTCAATGTTGTCCTCGGCATCCTGGAAGCATCCCTCGAACGCGGTCGCGAGGTAGGACTGCGGGCCCAGATCCTCGACGAGTTTCTTGATGGTCGCCAGGGCGTCCCGCTCCTGGTCTTTGGTGGCGGGGACGTTCTCGGCGACGAGCTCGACGTCCGTGATGGTGCTGCCCTTGACGCGGACCTTGAACTCCTTACGGGCTGCGGCCTCGCTGCGCTCGACGATCTGCGTCTGCAAGCTCTTGTCCTCGAGCTCGTAAGTGATGCGGTAGTTGTTCATGCTGCTGCTCCTTCCTGTCTGGTGGGTTATTGTCCCAGTGCCGGAACCACCCGTATCCGGTCCGTGTGCTTGTGTAGGATGACCAGCCCCCCCGTCGGGGCCTCCCGTACCACCAGCCAGTTCTCCGGCGAAAGCCCTGCCTGCCCCAGCCGGATCTTCTGCTTCCGCGTCGGCTTCTTTCCGTGCCGCATAGTGTCCCTCCTTCTTTCATTTTCCCGTGAGGTGTGGTAGAGTAAAAGGGTACGGCGAGGGCCGTGTACTATGAAAAGAAATGAATTGTGTACCTACACATCGCTTGACGATCTGACGAGCAACTGCTGCAACAGTAAGCTCATCGGCTTGGTTTCAAGGAGGTGTTGGCCCTCGCCGCACCCTTTTACTCTACCGCTGCCCCCTTTTTCCCTTGCTTTTTTCCTCACGTGTGATATGCTGTCTGTGCTTAATTTTTTCATCTACAAGCATTATAGTAGTCCATTCACTAATTGTCAAGCAGAATTTAGCCCATTCACTATAATTAAGGAGCTTATTCACTATGAACATATTTGATAGAGTTCAGAAGCTCATCAAAGCGCAGGGCCTCACTGTAAAGCAACTTGAGAGAGAATGCGATCTTGCTAATGCAACAATTCGAAGATGGGAAACTCAGACACCTAACATTGAGAGCGTCCGAAGAGTAGCCCATAGGCTAAATGTAAGCACAGACTATCTCATCACCGGGGAGCGCCCAGATGCTACTACACATACTTTAACCTGTGATGGCATCCCGCTATCAGAGCTTGAATCAGACTTAATTGCTATGTACCGATGTCTCCCAATGGAAGATCAGGAAGAAATTTTTGCTTTTACCAAGTTCAAATATAATCGACAAGAGAGGAAAAGGGGCTCATCCTTTTCCGCCTATACCGGCAATGGGAAGACGAAAATAAGCGACCCCGGGGAAGATGAATCCACCTCTGGCATCGCTTGATTTTTTGCGCCTGTTTGATTAAAAAATAAATCACGAATATGCAGAATTCATCTAGCTAAAGTTCAGCCCTTCACCAATGCCGCAAACCATTGCGCCGCAGTCAATTCTGCAATTTTTCTGGTTCTCGTGTTGTTTGCAGAATTGTGAGCAGGCCCTTTTCATCTCTTAGGTACACACCCTCAGCCGAACTCGCACGCGCCGCGCACGCTGTTCCGCACGCCCGTGCATACCCGCAATCCCTTGCGCCGCCTCTGCTTTAGCCCCCGCGCGCTCGCGCCGCCCGCCCGCGTTTTCGCACGCGCGCACGTCTTGCCCTCCCCGCCCCGCTGTGCTATAATGTGCCTGGGCGGCTCTGCCGGCTCGGCCCTCGGGCCCCACCCCCGTTTGGCCCCGCCGTTCCGCCCTTGTCTGTTCTTTCCTTTATTCGTGAAAACCCCCGGAAAGCCTTGAGATATCAGGGCCTCCGGGGGTTTTCCTATTCTGGCCGGCCGCCGCGCCCCCGCGCCGATCCGCGCCGCTGCCCATAAAAAAAGAGCCCCGGCTCCCGCCGACGCCCTTCCCGGACAGCTTTGTTGAGAAATCCCGCTCTCATCCCGCCTCCGTCCCGCCTGTATCCCTTGAAAACACTGGCTTTTCCCATCCTGTCCCGTCTCATCCCGCCTTATCCCGCTTTTCTCAAATATCTTGTCCCCCTACAGTATCCTTGTTGATACAGAGCTTGTTGTAGGAATCTACATCCAGGTAGTTCCGGGAATACGCCTGACCAAAGAGCAAATAGAACTGCTTTAGGAAGCTCTCCACATAGCGATAGGAGAGGCCACGCCCGCAATAAAGTTCCGTCAGATAGTCAACCACTTCCGCTGCGCTGACTTCATCCACAAAGCGGCTGCCGAACCGAGCGGAAAGGTGGTTTTTCCACAAGCTGTCCTGCTTGCGGATGGTATTGTAGGCCCGATCACTACGGCCCGTGGCACAGTATTCTTGATAGACCTCCTGAATGGTTTTCCGTACCGTGGGTTTGGGCTTGCGGGAGTTCTGTTCCCGGTCAATGGCAGCTTGCCGCGCCTTCATTGCTTCCCGTTTTGTTTTGAAGGGCGTACCAAATTCATCTTTGGTTTTCCTGGCCTCCTTGCGGACGCCATTGACCATCACAACATAGCGATAGCCCCAATTCCCATTTTTCAATTTGTAGACCCCTGCGTCATTCTGCTTTGCCATGTCAAATCCTCCTGTGTTGTGGATTTTTTGTGGCAATAAACGGAATCGTCACAAATGAAAAATATCCAATTGTGGCAAGAGGGGAAATGACCAAAAACACCGAAGGAAGCCCAATTCGTGCTGTTGCACGCTGTCCGGCGCCGAACGGCGCAGCCGTTTGGCTACCTGGAGATGCGTGTGGACGCCGAGAACGGCGCTACCCAGGGCAAGACTGACCTGGCTAAGCTGGCCAAGCAGCACAACCTGGACGCCATCCACGACACCGTGCACGAGATGGCCCGCGACGAGGCCCGCCACGGCAAGGCGTTCGAGGGCCTGCTGAAGCGTTACTTCGGCTAAGAGAAAGGAAACGGCGAAACCATGAGTAAATATGTCTGCCCCTGCGGCTATGTCTATGACCCCGAGGTTGGAGATCCGGACAACGGCATCGCCCCCGGCACCCCTTGGGAAGAGGTCCCTGAGGATTGGGAGTGCCCGGTCTGCGGTCTGGGCAAGGACGCGTTCGAAGCGGAATGATCCCCGGCGGATACAGCAATAAGAGGGCGGAGCGAAAGCTCCGCCCTCTTCGTTTAGCGCAGAGGCCCCCGGCAACGCCAGGAGCCTTTGACCACGGGGTCAGCCGCACTTGGAGTAGCCGCAGTTCCGGCAGGTGACACAGCCGCCCTCGTGCTCCAACTGCGCGCCGCACTCCGGGCAGTACTTCGCCAGCTTGGACTCCGCGGGCGTCATGTCGGGGGCGGGCCGGCCCTTCCGGCCGGACCCCATGGGGGGAGGACAGGGGGGAATCTGGTTTGTTTTGCTGGCCTGCATCACCTTTTCGATGGCCTTGGCGATGGCGTCAGGGCAGGAGGTGACGGCCATGCCCTGCTGCCGGATGGTGGAGGGACAGCGGATGCCCTTGAGCTGCCGGATGAGCTCGTCGGAATCCACGCCGGCCCGGAGGGCCACCGACATGAGCCGGGCGGTGGCCTCCGACTGGGAGGGGCAGCCGCCGGCCCGCCCGGTGTTGGTGAACACCTCGCAGACCCCCTGCTCGTCGTAATTGACGGTGATATACAGGTTGCCGCAGCCGATCTTCACCTTCTCGGTGTAGCCCATGGTCACGTCGGGCCGGGGGCGGGGCTTGATGCTGCCGCTGCGCAGCAGGCAGGCGGTGGAGTCGCAGCCCGACTCCAGCAGCTTTTCCACATGGTCGGGGAGGGCGGTCTCCTGCTTGGCCTTGACCACCCCGATGTTGAGCACCTGCTCGTCCCGGGAGCCGTCCCGGTAGATGGTGGTGCCCTTGCAGCCCAGCTCGTAGGCCAGACGGTAGACCTCAGCCACCTCCTCCTGGGTGGCGGAGTTGGGGAAGTTCACCGTCTTGCTCACAGCGTTGTCGGTGAACTGCTGGAAGGCGGCCTGCATCTTTACATGCCAGATGGGCGAGACATCGTGGGCACAGACAAAGACCCGCTTGACCGCCTCGGGGATGCCCTCCACGTGGGCCAGGCTGCCGTGCTCGATGATCTGGCGCATGAGCTCATCGGAGTAGAGGCCCAGCTCAGTAAGCTTGTCCCTCAGGATCTGGTTGGTCTCGATGAGGTGGGTGTTGTCCATCACGTTGCGGTAATAGGCATAGGCAAAGACCGGCTCCACGCCGCTGGATACCCCGGCGATGATGGACAGGGTGCCGGTGGGGGCGATGGTGGTGACGGTGGCGTTGCGGAGAGGCGCGCCGTCCCGGTAGACGCTCTCGGCAAACAGGGGGAAGGGGCCGCGGACCTGGGCCAGCCGCTGGCTCTCCTGGTGGCCGATGGTCTGCACCAGCTCCATGACCTGAGAGGCCATGGCCACGCCCTCGTCAGAGTCGTAGGGGATGCCCAGATAGAGCAGCATGTCCGCAAAGCCCATGACGCCCAGGCCGATCTTCCGGGTCTTTTTGGTCATGGCGTCGATCTCGGGCAGGGGATACTGGTTGACCTCGATGACGTTGTCCAGAAAATGGACGGCGGTGCGGATGGTCTGCTCCAGCTTGGCCCGGTCCAGGGCGTAGCCCGTCCCGGTCCTGCGCAGGTGGCGGACCAGGTTGATGGAGCCCAGGTTGCACGCCTCGTAGGGCAGTAGGGGCTGCTCGCCGCAGGGATTGGTGGACTCGATCTCGCCCTGCCCGGGGCAGGGGTTGTCCTTGTTCAGCCGGTCCAGGAAGAGGATGCCCGGCTCGCCGGTCTGCCAGGCGGAGCGGACGATGGCCTCAAAAACCTCCCGGGCGTTGAGCCTGCCGGTGACCCGGCGGGAGGCGGGGTCCACCAGCTCGTATGAGCTGTCCGACTCCACCGCCTCCATAAAGGACTCGGTAAGGCCCACGGAGATGTTGAAGTTGGTGATCTCCTTCGTGTCGTTCTTGCAGGTGATGAACTCCAGGATGTCCGGGTGGTCCACCCGCAGGATACCCATATTGGCCCCCCGGCGGGTGCCGCCCTGCTTCACCGCCTCGGTGGCGGCGTTGAAGACCTTCATGAAGGAGATGGGTCCGCTGGCCACGCCGCCGGTGGAGTTCACCGTGGAGCCCTTGGCCCGCAGACGGGAAAAGGAAAAGCCGGTGCCGCCGCCGGACTTGTGGATGAGAGCGGCGTTCTTGATGGCGTCGAAGATGTCCTCCATGGAGTCGGCCACCGGCAACACAAAGCAGGCGGAGAGTTGCCCCAGAGGCCGGCCGGCGTTCATCAGCGTAGGGGAATTGGGCAGAAAGTCCAGCTCGGTCATCATGCGGTAAAAGCTCCGGGCGGTGTCGGCCACGTCGGCCTGGGGATCGAAACGGACGTCGGCGGCGGCAACGGCGTCGGCCACCCGGTGGAACAGCTCGTCCACCGTCTCCACGGCCTCGCCGTGCTCGTCCCGGATCAGGTAGCGGCGCTCCAGCACCGCGCGGGCATTTTCAGAAATGGGCATCTATCTCGTCTCCTCTGTAACTATGAATCAATCCTCTGTTGAACACCAGATATTGTAGCACAGAATTTGAACGTGTCAATATATAGAAAGAAAAAGAGGGCGTAAAAAATAAAAAGGCCGGTTCGCGCAGATGCTGGGGAGACAGAACGGAAATTTTATGATACAATAGAGCCCGCTGAACGGATGGGAGGAGAGGGGACATGTTTCAAGGCCTGAGTCAGACGCTGCGCTGGGAGGACCGCCAGGTGTTTTCCCGGGTGGGCTGGGCCATGACGCTGCTGGTGGTGCTCCAACTGGCGGTGCAGGTGTTAGGTCTGCGCCTGGCGGCGGCTCTGGCCCCCGGCCTTCTGGAGGCCGCCTGGTTCGACTGGGTGCTGTCGGCGGCCGGCAGCTATCTGGTGGCCTTTCCGGCGGCCTACCTGACCCTGCGGGCTCTGCCCGCCGTCCGGGCCGAGAAGGAGACTCCCTGGACGCCCGGCGGCCTTTTGCAGGGCTGGTTCATGGCCCTGGCGCTGATCTATTCGGCCAATCTGGCCACGATGGGGCTGGTCCGGCTCATCGACGGCCTGCGGGACACCCCCATGGCAAACCCGGTGGAGACCATGCTGGACCAGCCGGTCTGGTTCAATCTGCTGCTGGGCTGCGTTTTGGCGCCGCTGGCGGAGGAGCTGCTGTTCCGAAAGGCCCTGCTGGACCGGCTCAAGCCCTATGGCGAGGGGTTTGCCATTCTGGCCTCGGCACTGCTGTTCGCCCTGGTCCACGGAAACCTCTTCCAGATGCTCTACGCCTTTGCGGTGGGCGGATTTTTCGGCTATGTGGCCCTGCGGACCGGGGGGGTGCGCTGGACGATCCCCCTTCATGCGGGGGTGAACTTCGTCTCGGCGGGCCTGTCGCCCCTGCTGGAGCACTTCGGAGACCGGGGCGAGAGCGCCCTGTCCTATTTTATCCTCTTTTCACTGGTGTTCGGCTGGTATCTCCTGTCCGCCCGCTATCGGGACCGGGACCGGGACGAAGGGCTGGCCCCGGGCTCCGCCGGCATGGAGGCCGGGGAGAAGTGGGGGCTGTTCCTGGTGAATCCGGGCATGACGGTTTTCTGCCTTTTGATCCTCTTCGCGGTCCTGCTGGCCATGCGTATGTAAAAAGCGTTCGGGTTTGGCCCGAACGCTTTTTGATTACGGATAGGCGTCGGAGTAGGTCTGACCCGCCTCCAGGGGCAGACAGCGGGCGGCGAAGAGCTGTTCCACGGTGACGAAGAGATACCCCTGCTGGTGAAGTCGGTCCACGATTTGAAAGGCGGCGTCCACACTCTCGGGGAAAATGTCGTGCATGAGGATGATGGCGCCGTCCCTGGCGCTGGACACCACCTGCTCCACCACGCGGGCGGTGTTCTGGTCCTTCCAGTCCTCGGGGTCGATGGACCAGAGGATGATGGGGCAGCCGGCGTGGCGGCGGATGCCGTCATCCATGATGCCGTAGGGGGGGCGCAGCAGGAAGTCATTGTGCCCCAGGATGTTTTTCAAAAGCTGCCGGGTTCGGTCCACCTGGGCGTCGAAGTCGACCTTGCTCAGGCCGGTGAGCCGGACGTGGTCAAAGGTGTGGATGCCCACCTGGTGGCCCTCCTCGTCCATGCGGCGGACCACATCCTCGTTGTTCTCCAACTGCCCCCCGATGAGGAAAAAGGTGGCCTTCACGCCCCGCTCGGCCAGGCCGTCTAGCAGAGCGGTGGTGGTGGAGCGCCGGGGCCCGTCGTCAAAGGTAAGGGCGATGAGCTTGGGCTGCCCATCCCCGGACCGGACCTGGGACGAGGGCGGCCCTCCGCCCTCGTCGGTGAGAACCTGGGCGTCCGCCTGGACCGCCGGAGGCGGTATGGAGAGCACCAGGGCGAACCAAGGGGCGGCGGCGCCCAGCAGGAGCCCGAAGGCGGCCAGGACCGCCGCCCAGTCGGGATATGATTTGCGTCTGAACATGATGCGCCCGCCTTTCCTGTTCGTTCCCGAATAGGATGTACGGCGGGCGGCATTTTTCCTCATGTAAAATTTGTTAGAATCAAAGCGATTCAAACGATCAGGCCCTGGGGTCGGGGTCACCCTCCAGCGAAAGGAAATAGGCGTAATAGGGGGCCAGAAAGTCGTAGCCCTCCGCCAGGGTTTGGACCAGGTCCGGCGAGAAAAGCCGCTCGTCGTGGGGCCGCTGGCAGATGAGGGAGAGGTTCTTGCTGTTGTACCAGGGGGAGAGGAGCTTGCCCAGGTCCCCCTTTGGCTTTTTGTAGCACGCGTGCTCCAGCGTGAAGACATCCTGGCGCTCCAGGGTCCGGGCCAGCTTTTCAAAGGGCTTGGGGTCCCGGTCCAGCCGGGCGCGGAACCGGGCCATGGTGGCCGGCTTGGCGGCATAGTAGCCCATGCCGTAGGAGTAGCCCTCGGGGGCCAGCTCAAACCAGAACACCGGGTCGTGGGTCCACGCCTCCGAGGGGCGCTCCATGGAGAACCACAGCCGATCCTTATAGGGGCCGCGGCCCCGCAGCCGCCGGGCGTCCCGGTAGATGCGGGATACCCGGGTCGCCAGCTCCAGGTCCCCGTGCCGGTCCTGAAAGATCTCGTACACCTGGGCGGCCAGAGCCTTCATGGGCTCGTAGAAGTGGGCCCGGTAAGTCTCCTTGTGCTGCTCAAACCAGCTTTTTTCATTGTTGAACCGGATGCCCCACATAAAGTCGATGGTCTCGTTGGAAAAGCCCTGAAACATGGCGCGTCACTCTTTTCTGTTTGGTTTTCACCGTATACCACAACCGGGCGCAAACGCAAGCGGCACAGCTCGACAGGCTGCGGCATAGAATGAGCCGGAGGGATACAGTATGGACTTTTGCGACATTTGTCTGGACCCGCCCCGGCCGCTGGAGGGCCGAATCACCGGGGCAGTGCGCCTGGACGCTGTGGAGGGGAATCGCCGCCTGCTGGCGGAGCTCCCCCTCCGGGAGCCGGTCCGGCTCCACTTCGTGGAGGTGGCTGTCCGGGAGCGGCTGTGGGAGGCCGCCGAACGGACGGTCCGGGTGGTGACGGTCTACAACCGCTCCTCGCTGCCCCTGAGCGAGGTAGAGGTAGCCGGCGGCGGGGCCGTGCCCGGCTCCGTCCGGCTGAACGGCCTGCCCGAGCCGGAGGCCGACCCGGCCGCCGGCGTGGTCCTGCCCGGCCTGGGCGCGGGCTGCGCGGCCGCCCTCACCTGGGAGGTGGAGGACGGTGGGGAGCGGGAGCCCGTTCGGGTGCGCTACCAGTACCTGTTTGCAGGCGAGACCCTGACCGGCGAGGCCGCCCCCGCCTGACGGCAGAGAGGAAGGGAGCTGTCAGCCGACAGCTCCCTTCTTGCCTGTGGGTTACAGCAGAGTCAGGTCCGGGCCGCCGGGTGCCGCCCGAGCGGTGTCCAGCGCAGTGAGGAACAGCATGGAGGCCATGTGCTGGTAGGGCACCACATACAGGTCCAGCACCTGATAGAGCATCAGGGAGACCAGGTGCCACACCAGGAAGGAGAGCTGGAGGAGAAAGAAGTCCCGGCCGCTGCCCTTCAGCAGCCGCAGGCCCTGGCGCAGGGCCTGTCCCACGCCCAGCTCCGGCGAGCGGGCGAGCAGGTACTGGGCGGGGAGCAGCCGGACATAGCAGAAGTAGCCGGCCAGGGACCCCAGCAGGGTGAGCGGTAGGGCCAGCAGCACCAGAAAGTCCGGCGCGCCGGACTGGCTGCCCAGGATCGTGCAGACCAGGCCGGGGATCATGCACACAAGGGAGGTGGCGGTGCGCCACACGCTGAGCAGGAGCTGAAGCGCCACCGCCCTGCCGGTGAGGCGCAGGTCGAGATACCAGGAGAAGAGGCTGCGGAAGGGGAGAGGCTCCCCCCGGAGGATGTGCCAATACTGCTGGAGGGCCCCGTAGAGGATGGGGGTGGACAGCAGCAAGACCGCCAACTGGATGAGCAGGGCCATGGGGATCTGCCGGAAGGGGATCAGCAGCAGGTAGACCAGCCCGGCGGCGTCCAGCCGCAGAGCGCCCAGAAGGGCGCCCGCACCGCCGAATGCGGCGGGCAGGCCCACGGTGGTCATCAGACGGGCGGCGGCCCCGGCGTCCAGCCGCCATACGCCGGTCTGGAAGGGGTAGTCCTCCACGGCGGCGGAGAGGAAATAGGACAGGCTGGTGCCCGGGGTGACGGCCTGCACCACCTCCAGGAGAAGGGTGAACAGCAGCAGGGCGGCGGAGGCCAGCATGCAGGGCCTGGCCCAGCGGGCCAGCGTCTGTTTGGCCTGGGCCTTGAGCTCCCGGCGGGTGAGGGTGGGACCGCTCATGCCTCGCTCCCCCCTTCCGCGTTCTCCTCCGAGGCGGAGGGCGTATAGATGGGGATGCCGATGTCTGGGGCGGGGCTCGTCTCCGGCTCCTGGGAGGGCTCGGAGGAGGGCGCCTCCGGCGACGGAGAGGCGGACGGGTCGGGACTCAAGGCGGGGGATTCGCTCACCGCCGGGGATTCGCTGGCGGGGGGCTGGCTGCCGGTGGGGGAGGGGTTGATGGCCGGTGTGGAGGACGCTGCGCCGGGGGCCAGGGGCGTGCCGTCGGCGTTCAGACCATATTGGGCGGCGTCGGCGGGGTTGACCAGCAGGATGCGCTCCCGGACCTTGTACTTGTTGGTGGACTCCAGGGTGGAGCTGACCAGATTGCCCTCGGCGTCGTAGAGGTTGCGGTAGGTGTCGGCATTGCGGCCCTTATAGCCGTTCTGCCCCTCCTTGACCGTGCCGGCTGGGACGGCGGCGTCCACCTGATAGACGGTCTCGTACTCCACCCAGTTGTAGACCTTGTTGGTCATCTTCACATGGAGGTCGTCGGTCTTGGTGCCGTAGATGGTGACGGTCAGGTAGGTGGAGCCGCTGCTCTTGTAGCTCTTGGCGACCAGCTTGACGGGGTAGTCGGTGTCGTTTTCAAAGCGGAAGTCCAGGCTGCCGTAGTAGACGGTGGCGTCCAGGCCGTCGGGGACATAGCCCACGGCGAACTGGTGCTGGTGGCGCTCCACGATCTTCAGGTTGGAGTTGAGCGCGGCCAGGTAGAGGGTGGAGGAGGGCTGGCAGATGCCGCCGCCCACCTCGTCCACCGACTTGCCGCCCTTATAGACCGGGGCCATCAGATAGCCCTTCTCGGCAGTGCGGCTGCCGGTGGTGTCGTTGTAGGAGAAAACGTCGCCGGGCAGCAGGATGCGCTCGTTGAAGGTGGAGGCGGCCAGGGCCACGTTGGATTTCCGGTTGGCCGAGCCGGCGACCTTGCTGGTGGCCTCGCCCAGAACGTCCCGGAAGAGCAGCTCCCGGAGGTTTTCCGTGGAGATCTTGGGCTCGGTGATTTCCAGCGGCACGGCGCAGTCGCTGCCCCAGGCAGCTCCCTCCAGGAGCTGCCGGGCCTGGGCGATGTCGAAGGTCATGCCGGTGACGCTGGGGGTGATCTCAAAGGTCGTGGGGTCCAGGGAGGCGTCGGCCACCTCGGCGTAGAGCGCCCGGTGGATGGCCTCCAGGTCGGGGAAGGAGGGCTCGGTGGTGATGGGCTCCACCTCATAGGGCGAGCTGTCCAGGGCGGCCAGGCGGACCAGGACGGTCTGGCGCAGGGCCGCCTGGTCCACGCCGGTGCCCGGAGAGCCCATATGGAAGACCAGATGGTCCCCCTGGATCTCCCAGGTGGTCTCCTCCAGATCACCGCCCACGGCTTGGGAGATGTCCTCCAGCATCTGGTCCACCTGGGCGCGGCCCGTCTCGGAGTAGCGCAGGGGGGCCTCCACCTCGTGGCCGGTGATGAGGGTGGAAAGCAGGTATCCGCCCCGGGTGAGGAAGCCGCCGGTGCGGCCGTAGTTCCAGGCGGACTGGGCCACCCCCTCGGCGTCGGCCTCCACCAGCGCGCCGGTAAAGACGGCGGTCTGGCCGCTGTAAGTAAGGTTTACGGACGCATCGGCATAGCGTTCGGCCACGCCGGTATTCAGGCGCTCTGTGGCCTGCGCCTGGGTCAGGCCGCCCAGGCCCACCCCGGCGGCGGAGACCCGGGGCAGGATCGTGCTGCTGGCTCCCACCCAGGCGCACAGCCCCACATAGGCCAGCGCCAGGACGACCGCCGCGGCGGCCAGAAGCAGGGCCAGCGTCCGGCCCGCACCCTTGCCGCTGCCCGAAGCCAGCCGCTTGCCCGGTTTATGTTCTTCCATAGCATATATCCTCCAAATCGTCGCTGCGGGCGCCGCCCACAGCAAATCAGAGTATATTATATGATGCAGCCGGAGAAAAAGCAATTACAGAACGGTAACACCCCGGTAAAATGCGGCGCGGCCACTTTACATCCCCCCAAATCCGTTGTATGATAAAGACTACCGAAACGCCGGACCCGCCCTGGGGACCCGGCAATATGGAGGCCCGTTCATGGCTGATTACAACCACAATTACAATGGAGACCGGGGCGGCGATTTTGCCTCCTGGATTCCCACGCTGATTATGCTCTTCTGCTTCCCGCCGGTGGGGGTGGTCATGCTGGTGCTGAAGCTGATGGGCCTGGCGGGGAGCCCGCGCTCCCGCGCCAGCCGCCACCCCTATGACATCCAGCGGGAGCAGGGTGCGGCCCAGGGTCTGGGCGGGACTGCACCCGCGGCCGGAAAGAAAAAATCCGCCAAGCCCAAAACCGGCGCCCGCTTCGCCCGGGGCCGGGAGGGCCGGGGCCTGACCATCGCCGGGGCCGTCGTGGCCGGCGTGTTCGGCTTCGGCGGCCTTAGCGAGCTGCTGGACGCCCTCTCCTACGGGTGGTTCTGGACCAGCCTGTCCGACATTTTTATCCCTCTGGGCATCGCCGGGGTGGGCCTTATTATGCTCTACATGGGCGTGGCCAAGGGCAAAAAGGCCAGGCGCTTCCGCAAATATCTGGCCCTCATCGGCCGGAGGGAATCCATCTCGGTGGCCTCTATGGCCCAGGCCATGGGCCTTTCGGTACGGAAGGTGTGCGATGATCTCCAGGATATGCTGGACGAGGGCGTCATCCCCACCGGCTACCTGGACGTGGGCGGTGGGCGGCTGGTGCTCAACGACGAGGGCCTGCGGGAGGAGCCGCCGGCGCCCGCACCGGAAAAACAGGCGGAAAAGCCCCCCGCCGGCATGGAGCGGGAGGACGCCGTGCTGATGGAGATCCGGGAGGTCAACGATGCCATCGCCGACGAGGTGATGAGCCGGAAAATCGACCGCATCGGAGAGATTACCGGCAAAATCTTTGCCTATCTGCGGGAGAAGCCGGACAAAGAGGGGCAGCTTCGCAGCTTTTTGGGCTACTATCTGCCCACCACGCTGAAGATTCTCCGGGCCTACGCCCAGATGGAGGCCCAGGGCATTGAGGGAGAGAACATCAAGTCCGCCAAGGCGCGCATTGAGGGCATGATGGACAAAGTGGTGGACGGCTTTGAAAAACAGCTCGACAAGCTGTTTCAGGACGACGCCATGGACATCCGCACGGATGTGGAGGTCCTGGAGCGGATGCTGGAGAAGGATGGCCTGGGCGAACAGGGTATGACCATGGGTGGCACCTAAAATGGGCAGAAACACCAGAAAACAAGGGGAAATGGCGGCGTATCTTGTGCAGAACGCTTGCCGTTTCCCTCTTTTTATGTTAGGATAGAGGCAGAAGGAACAGGAGGAATGCGGACCGACGGAAGGAGGCCGGAACCATGAAAGCCAGGACGATCACCATCAGCCGGCAGTATGGCAGCGGCGGCCACGAGGTGGCCAAAAAGCTCTCCGAGGCACTGGGGCTCCCCTGTTATGACAACGAGGTCATCTCTCTGGCCGCCAAGGAGAGCGGCGCGCAGCTCTGGGAATTCCAGATGGCGGAAAATCTGCGGGACACCAATTTCATTTACAACCTGTCCATGATTGCCCCCCACAGCGACATTCAGGAGGAACCGTACAGCGTCAAGCTCTTCCGCGCCCAGTCGGAGGCCATGGCCGAGCTAGCCGAGCGCGGCCCGGCGGTCTTTGTAGGGCGGTGCGGCAACTTTGTGCTGCGGCAGGACCCGGAGGCGGTCCATTTTTTCATCTGCGGCTCCTTGGCCAAGCGAACCGAGCGGGCGGTGGCCCAGTATGGTTTGGCCGAGCGGGGCGCCCAGCGGGAGGTGGAACGAGTGGACCGGCAGCGCGCCGCCTACTATGGGGTCAACACCAGTTGGCGCTGGGGTGACGGCTCCTATTACGACCTGGTGATCAACACCGACCGCCTGGGCGTGGACGGAGCGGTGGCGACGATTTTGGATTATCTGAACCAGTTGGAATGAACGCTGAGACTCCCGGCGGGCCGCCAGAAAATTGGCGGCCCGCTTTTTTGGTATATTTGTCCATGCAGCGCCCGTCCGGCGGATGGAAAACATGCAGAAACATGCATTGCGCAGGGGGACGCGGGCTTTTATAATGACATTACCCGGCGAAAGGCCGGGAATCGGTACAAAAGGAGATCGAGAAATGAAAAAAACAGTCACTCTGGCGGTTGCCACTGCCGCGCTGCTGGCCATGCTGGCCGGCTGCGCCACCACAGGAGGGGCAGCGACGCCCGGGGCGGCAGAACCATCCCTTGCGGATGCGAACCCGAAGAAGAGCACCGAGAATTTCACCGACGAGATGAAGATCCCTTATGCCATCGACCTGTCTCCCGACGACGGAGCGGACTCGGTGGAGCGGGCGGGAGACCATGCGGACTCCCCCTACTTTGCACATCCGGACGTCTACCATCTGGAGTCCACCGACACCCTCACGGTCCTGACCCATTTCCGCACCATGCAGCAGACCAGCGAGTGGGCCTGCGGCGTGACCTCGGCGCTGATGGTGCTGGACTGGTATGACAGGCTGGACGACTGGAACGAGGAGACTCTGGCGGCGCTGCGCCACTCTCTGGACGGTACCGAGTTGGAGGGCTATCCGGGCACCACACTGAAGCAGGCCTTGGATATCTTTGACGGCGTGGGCGGCTTTACCTATACCACCACGCTGGAGCAGCCGGACATCTGGATGGAGGATATCCAGGCGTGGCTGGCGGAGGGGACCCCGGTCATGGTGTGCTGGAATGACTGGGGCGGACATTGGCAGGTCATCGTCGGTTACGATACCATGGGGACCGAGACCCAGCAGGACGACGTGTTCCTGGTGGCCGACCCCTATGACACCACCGACCACAACCAGGACGGCTACGGCGTCTATCCCGCCGAGCGGTTCCTGTATAACTTCAGCATGTACGATTCTTTCCCCGAGGAGGAGGGCGGAAACGACATGCTGTATATCGCCGCCAAACCGGCGGAGTGAAGAGAAAACGGGGCCCGGACAGCCAAGCTGTCCGGGCCCCGCTGGGTTATTGCTCCATTGCAGTGATGAGGCCCACCCGCCGGGCGTGGCGGCCGCCCTCGAACTCGGTGGTGAGGAAGGTCTCCACGATGGCCTCCGCCAGATTGGGGCCCACGATGCCCGCCCCCAGGGCCAGCATGTTGGCGTCGTTGTGGCGGCGGGTCATCTCCGCCATGAGCGGGTCGGTACACAGGGCGCAGCGCACGCCGTGAACCTTGTTGGCGGCGATGGAAATGCCGATGCCGGTGGTGCAGATGACGATGCCACGCTCACACTCGCCGGAGGCCACCGCCTCCGCCGCAGCCTTGGCAAAGACGGGATAGTCGCAGCTCTCTGTGGAGTGGCAGCCGAAATCCCGGTAGTCCAGGCCGTGAGCGTCCAGGTATTCGATGATGTGCTGCTTCAGGGCGTATCCGCCGTGGTCGGAACCCAATGCGATCATAGTGATACCTCCAGATTGAATTAAGTGGATGCTACAGTTTGACGAAGCGGGGCTTTCGCCCCTCGTAGACCGCGATGTACCGGAAACCGGCGGCGCGGATGAGGTCATAGGCTTCGGGGACGCCCTGGCCCACGTTCTCCGGCACGTGGGCGTCGCTGCCCACCGTGAGAATCTCGCCGCCCAGCTCCCGGTAGAGGGCCAGCCAGGGTCGCCACTCAGCCAGAGTGCAGCCATTGTAGGTGTTGAGCTCCATGCCCCGGCCCGAGGCGATGGCAATGGCCAGCGCCACCCGGATGCGGTCGGCATAGCGGTCCATGGAGACCTCGGGGCAGCCGCGGGCCATATAGCGCAGCGGGTAGATGATGTGCCCCAGCACGTCGTAGGCGCCGGCGGAGGCCAGCCGCTCCAGGGAGGAGACGTAGTCGTCCAGAGCCTGATAACAGGCCCCGGGGGAGTGGTAGTCTCCGTAGTAGAAATCGTCTCCCCCGGCGGCCAGACTGCGGTTGTGGACCGAGCCGATGACGAAGTCCAGCTCCGGCGGGGCGGCGGCCAGGGCGCTGCCGTCCAGGTGGCCGCTGCCGAACTCCAGGCCCAGCCGAAGGGTCAGGCGGCCCTGAAACTGCGCCCGGACCCGCTGAAACTGCTCCACTGCCGGGGCCCAGTCATAGGGGTCCATAGGGCCGCCGTGGAGCCCCACGGTGTCGTAGTGGTCGGTAATGCAAAGCTCGCTGAGGCCCGAGCGGACGGCGGCCTCGGCCTGCTGCTCCAGCGGGACACTACTGTCGGGGGAGAGCTGGGAGTGGGTGTGGTAGTCGATGAAGTAGCTCATAGGATGCCTCCGGATGAATGGGATATACGCTCAGAAGGGCCAGGCGCCGCCGGGAATCCACCGCAGGAAGCGGGTGGGATACCAGGAGGGCACCATCAGCCCGATGAGAACGGGGTAGAAGGCGGCGAAGAGGACCACGGAGAAGGCCGTCATGCCGTAGACCGCCCACTGCCAGCGTCCCACCTTCCGCTCCATCATGTCGTTCATGGCGTAGCTGATGGCCAGCACCAAAAACAGGGTGGAGGGGAAGTAGTGGTAGGCGAAGGTGATGCGGCCGATGGCGAACCAGGGCAGAAGCTGGGACAGATAGCCCACCAGGAGGAACAGGGCCTTACCGCAGCGGCGGCGGACCGTCTGGACCGCCAGGATGACCACCGACAGCAGGCCCGTCCAGGCCACCACCGGGTTGTTGAAGCAGGCGAAGGCCGCCTTGAAGCCGGGCACCGAGGTGGAGTCTAGGTAGTAAAGGATGGGGCGGCCGTCCACGAGCCACTGATACCAGCGGGACTCGTAGGGGTGGTGCTCGGTGACGCCCACGTGGTAAGTGAACATAAACTTCTGGTTCTCCAGCATGGCGTCCACCAGGTTGGCGGAACTCTTGAGGATGAGCTCCCGCTCGCCCCGCAGGACCTGGGGAAGCTGGACGAAGGGCCAGGAGAACAGCTCGCCCAGCATGTCGAGAAGCCCGCCGTCGTTGCCCCGGGCGGCGGCGTAGGGCCAGTAGGACAGGGTGTAAATGATCACCGGGATGACCACCCAGCACAGCACGGAAAACAGCAGAGTCTGGACCAGCCAGGGGGCGAAGGGGAAGTCCGCCGGGCGGTCCCGCCACTTGAACCACACGCCCAGGAAGTAGAGCAGGGCCAGGCCCGCCCCGGCATAGATCACCGTCCACTTGCTGGCCGCCCCGATGCCCCAGAACAGCCCGGAGAGGAAGAGCGGCAGGGCGCCGCCCCGGAAGGAGGTCCCGGCGGGAAGGGTGAGATAGCGGTACATGAAAAAGTAGGCCAGCAGGATGAAAAAGACCCCGTAGGTGTCGATGGTGGCGATGCGGGTCTGCACCAGGTGCATGAAATCGAAGGCGAACAGCGTGGTGCCGCAGAAGGCGATGGCGGTCCTGCCGAAGAGGTTTTTCAGGAAGACGTAGAGGATGGGGAGCATCAGCACGCCGAACAGGGTGCCCATGAACCGCCAGCCAAAGGGGGTGAAGCCGAACAGCCGGATCCCCACCGAGAGGATGAGCTTGCCCAAGGGCGGGTGAGAGACCTCATAGGGCTCGATGCCCCGGATGTGCTCATAGGCGGTGCGGGGATGATAGATTTCGTCAAAATAGGAGGAGTTGTACCAGGTGGATTTGTCCGGAACGGTGTCCTGCTCGTCAAAGAGGGCCAGGTCAGCGGAGGGGACGGCCTGCGCGGGCTGGGCAGCCACCACGGCGTCGGGGACGGCCCGGACTCCGTCCTGGTCGTAGAGGGCCAGCTCGCCCAGCTCCAGGGGGGCCTTGCCGGGGAATCCGGTGAGCCGCAGATACCGGACCTGGACCGGGCCGCCCTCCGGCTCGATGAAATACCACTTGAACAGGGTGTTGTACTTCTGGTGGATGGAGCGGACCGAGCCGGCCGGAGCGTTCCGGTCTACCGGGGTCCAGGCGTAGGCGGATTTGTTGTCCTCGTCCACGCTGACCTGAAGGGCGGTCCAGCTTTGCCCGTCGGCGGAGACCTCCAGGGAGTAGTCTCCCGTCCCCAGGCCGGTGTACCAGCCCAGCCGGGTCAGGGCGACGGTCCGGTCCAGGGAGAATTCCACGGTGGCGGTCTCGTCAAAGGACTGGAAGGACTGGGGATTGGTGAAGCTGCCCAACTGGAAGAAGGCGGTGCAGGCATAGGCCGCCGTCACCAGCAGCAGGGGCAGGGCGTCCTTTTTCCCCATGGGATACCGTTTGGCGGAGAAGGTCATGGGCCGCCGCTCCCGCATGGCAATCCACTCCAGGCTGTCCCGACGGGGAGCCTGGGCGTGCCAGTAGTAGAAAAAGAACAGCAGGACCAGGATCAGCGTGCCCAGGGGGAACACCAGGGTCCAGGACAGGTAGGGCAGGACGTATTGGTTCACAAGGTCCGCCGCGGACTGGAACAGGTCGGGCATGGTACACCTCCGAAGAGCGGTAGAAATAAAATAGAGGACAGTCCATATGGACTGTCCTCTATTTTATTTCTTTTTCCTTCTCTTGTCAAAAAGATTCTTAAGTGGATCACCGGAGTCCTCTTTTTCCTCCCCCATGGACTCGGCAAAGGCATGCAGGGCCTCCTTCTGGGCCCGGCTCAGGCCGGTGGGAACCAGGACCTTTACGGTGACGTACTGGTCGCCCCGGCCCCGGCCGTTGAGGCTGGGAATGCCCTTGCCGCGCAGACGGAAGGTGGTGCCGGTCTGGGTGCCCTCGGGCATGGAGTATTTCACCGTGCCGTCGATGGTGGGAATCTGGAGCTCCGCCCCCAGGGCCGCCTGGGCGAAGGAGACCGGCTGTTCCATGTAGACCGACGTGCCGTCCCGGCGGAAGATGGGGTGGGGCTGGACGGTGACGCCAATGAGCAGATCGCCCGCCGGCCCGCCGTTTTTGCCCGCGCCGCCCTGCCCCCGCAGGGAGACGGCCTGGCCGTTGTCGATGCCCGCCGGGATGGTGACGGACAGCTTCTTCTGCCGCCGGACGCTCCCCGCGCCGCCGCAGGATTTGCAGGGCTGGTGGATGATCTTTCCGGTACCGCGGCAGCGGGTGCAGGCCGCGGTGGTGGAGAAGGAGAAGCCGCCTCCTCCCCGCTGGATCCGGACCACGCCGCTGCCGTGACAGTCGGGACAGATCTCCGCCGTGGTGCCGGGGGCGCAGCCGGAGCCCTTGCACTCCTCGCAGGGCTCCGTGCGGGTGACGGTGATCTCCTTCTCGCAGCCGAAGGCCGCCTCTTCGAAGGTGATGGTCACCCCGGCCCGGATGGTCTCTCCCTTCTGGGGGGCGTTGCGGCTGCGGCCGCCTCCGCCTCCGCCGCCGAAGCCGCCGCCGAAGAAGGAGCCGAACAGGTCGCCCAGGTCAATGTCACCCATGTCGAAGCCGCCGAAGCCGCCGCCAAAGCCGCCGCCGGGTCCGCCGGCGCCGAAGTTGGGGTCCACACCCGCGTGGCCGAACTGGTCGTAGCGGGCCCGTTTGTCCTTGTCGGACAGGACCTCGTAGGCCTCGTTGACCTCCTTGAACTTGGCCTCGGCGGTCTTGTCGCCGGGGTTGAGGTCGGGGTGGTACTGCTTGGCCAGCTTGCGGTAGGCCTTTTTCAGTTCATCGTCCGAGACGCCTTTAGACACGCCCAGGACTTCATAGTAATCTCGTTTTTGATCAGCCATATCGTCGTCGCAAAGACCGCGCCGCATGAAACGACCGTCGCCCTTCCGTGCGGTGCCGCTTTGCTCCTCCTCTCCGCCCAAAACCCGCCGCGCTGGGCTTCGGGCCTGGGATACAGGGTAGCAGAGCCGCTGCAAGCAGCGGCTCTGCAAATACAAAATTTACGGATTGTCGTCGCCGTCCACCACGGTGTAATCGGCGTCCACCACGTTAGGGTCGGTGTCCGCGCCGGCGGCGGAAGCGCCGCCGGTAAAGCCCGCGCCGCCCATGTCCGGGCCCGCGCCTGCCTGGGGGCCGCCCGCCTGGTTGTACAGCTTCTCGCTGATGGGGTAGAAGGCCTTGCTCAGCTCCTCGGTGGCGGTCTTGATGGCCTCCACGTCGGTGCCCTTCAGGGCGTCCTTCAGCTTGCCCAGGGCGGCGTCCAGGGTGGCCTTGTCGCCCGCGTCGATCTTGTCCTTCAGGTCCTCCATGACCTTCTCGGTCTGGTACACCATCTGATCGCCCTGGTTGCGCACGTCCACCTCTTCCTTGCGCTTGGCGTCCTCGGCGGCAAACTGCTCGGCCTCCTTGACGGCCTTGTCGATGTCCTCCTTGGACATGTTGGTGGAGGAGGTGATGGTGATGTGCTGCTCCTTGCCGGTGCCCAGATCCTTGGCGGAGACATTGACGATGCCGTTGGCGTCGATGTCGAAGGTCACCTCGATCTGAGGCACGCCGCGGCGGGCCGGGGCGATGCCGTCCAGGTTGAACCGTCCCAGGGTCTTGTTGTACTGGGCCATCTCACGCTCGCCCTGGAGCACATGGACCTCTACGGAAGTCTGGTTGTCGGCAGCGGTGGTAAAGGTCTGGCTCTTCTTGGCGGGGATGGTGGTGTTGCGCTCGATGAGCTTGGTCATCACGCCGCCCATGGTCTCGATGCCCAGGGAAAGGGGGGTGACGTCCAGCAGCAGCAGGCCCTTCACGTCGCCCACCAGCACGCCGCCCTGCAGCGCCGCGCCCATAGCCACGCACTCGTCGGGGTTGATGCCCTTGAAGCCCTCTTTGCCGGTGAGCTTCTTCACCATGTCCTGCACAGCGGGGATACGGCTGGAGCCGCCCACCAGCAGGACCTTGGACAGCTCGCCGGAAGAGAGGCCGGCGTCGCCCATGGCCTGCTTGACGGGGCCGGCGGTGGCCTCCACCAGATGGGCAGTGAGCTGGTCAAACTTGGCCCGGGTCAGGGTCAGGTCCAGATGCTTGGGGCCGGTGGCGTCGGCGGTGATATAGGGCAGGTTGATGGCAGTGGAAGTGACGCCGGACAGCTCGATCTTGGCCTTTTCGGCGGCCTCCTTCAGGCGCTGCATGGCCACCTTGTCGCCGCTGAGGTCGATGCCGGTGTCCTTTTTGAATTCAGCGGCCATCCAGTCCATGACACACTTGTCGAAGTCGTCGCCGCCCAGGCGGTTGTTGCCGGCGGTGGCCAATACCTCGATAACGCCGTCGCCGATCTCCAGGATGGACACGTCGAAGGTGCCGCCGCCCAGGTCGTAGACCATGATCTTCTGGTCGGACTCCTTGTCGATGCCGTAGGCCAGGGCCGCGGCGGTGGGCTCGTTGATGATCCGCTTTACTTCCAGACCGGCGATGCGGCCGGCATCCTTGGTGGCCTGGCGCTGAGCGTCGGTGAAGTAGGCGGGGACGGTGATGACGGCCTCGGTGACGCTCTGACCCAGATAGGCCTCGGCGTCGGCCTTCAGCTTCTGGAGCACCATGGCGGAGATTTCCTGTGGGGTGTAGTTCTTGCCGTCAATGCTCACCTTAAAGCTAGAGCCCATCTCGCGCTTGATGGAGCTGATGGTCCGGTCGGGGTTGGTGATGGCCTGGCGCTTAGCCACCTGGCCCACCATGCGCTCGCCGTCCTTGGAGAAGGCCACCACGGACGGAGTGGTGCGGTTGCCTTCCGCGTTGGGGATGACGACGGCGTCGCCGCCCTCCATGACGGCCACGCAGGAGTTGGTGGTACCCAGGTCAATGCCGATGATCTTAGACATAATATATTCCTCCAATAATCAAGAAATTGGTTTTTACAAAAGAAATGCGGAGAAGCCGAAAACCGGGCGTTGGGGCGTGGCGGCCTGCCTCAGTTGGCTACCTTCACCATGGCGAACCGGATGACCTTGTCGCCCAGCTTGAAGCCAGCCTGGAACACATCCACGATGGTGTTCTCGCCAGCCGCTTCGTCCTCCACATGCATGACGGCGTTGTGGAGGTTGGGATCGAAGGACTCGCCCAGGGCGGGAATCTCCGAGATACCCAGCTTAGTCAGGATCTCCCGGAGCTGAGTCATGGTCATCTCTACGCCCTTTTTGAAGGCCTCGTCGGCGGTCTCCTGCTTCAGGGCCCGTTCCAGATTGTCGTAGACGGGAAGGAAGGCGGTGAGGGCGTCGGCCTTGGCGTCGGCGTAGATGCTCTCCTTTTCCTTCTGGCTGCGCTTGCGGAAGTTGTCGTACTCGGCGGCCAGCCGGAGGTACTGCTCCTCCTTGGCGGACAAGGAAGCTTTCAAATGCTCCAGCTCCTCCGGCAGCGGGTCCTGGGTTCCGGCGGCGGGCTCCTCCGGAACGATATCCTCCGGGACCTCGGCGCTCTCCGCGTGCTCTGACGCGGCCTGAGCGGCCTTCTGCTCCTGGTCTTTTTCACGTTTGCTCATGATGATTTTTCGGCCTCCTATCGGTCATCGTGCTCGGGGTCCTCCCCGGCGGGGGGAAGCCCGCCCTTGCCGAACATGCGGGAGAGACCCTCCGCAAAGTAGGAAAGACGGGCGGAAATCTTGGCGTAATCCATACGGGTGGGACCCACAACGCCCACGACGCCGCGCATGCCGTCGCCGATGTCGTAGCTGGCCATTACCACGCTGGTGTCCTTCAGGGCGTCCACCACGTTCTCCGGCCCGATGAGGATCTCCATAGGGTCCTTGTCGGGCATGGGGAAGCGGGCGGCGTCCCGGTCCTCGGACAGATAGGTCATCAGCGGCGCCGCCCGGTCCAGACTGTGGTACTCCGGGTGGGTCAAAAGGCTGGCAATGCCCGCCGTGTGGACGGTGCGCTGCTCCAGACTCTCCAGCACCTCCACGGCGAAGGAGACCACCAGAGAGATGAGGCCGTAGGCCTCGCCCGCCGCGTGGGAGGCCACCCGCATCAGCTCGGGGGTGATCTCGTCCAGCGTCAGACCGGTAAAGGTGGCGTTGAGAAGGGTGTTCAAAAGCTGGAGCTGAGCCTCCGACAGGTCGGAGGGCAGGCGCACCAGCCGGTTGCGTACCACGTTGGTGTCGGTCATGACCACAATGATGAAGGCGTCGCGGTCCACCATCAGCAGGTCGAAGCGCCGAATGGTGATCCGGTCGCCCCCGGCGGCCAGGGCAAAGGAGGGGTAGCGGGTGAGTTGGGAAATGATCCGCCCGGCCTGATCGATGACCTGGTCCAACTCCCGCATTTTCATGTGCAGCGCCTCATTGAGCCGCTTGGTCTCCTGCGCTGACAGGCGGTAGTCGGTCATCAGTTCATTGACGTAGATGCGGTAGCCCTTGGGAGAGGGGATGCGTCCTGCGGAGGTATGGGGCTGCTCCAGCAGGCCCAGGGCCTCCAGATCGGCCATCTCGTTGCGGATGGTGGCCGACGAGACGTTCAGTCCCGGCAGAGAGGCGATGGCCTTGGAGCCCACCGGCTCCGCCGTCTCAATGTAGTTTTCGATGATGGCGCGGAGGATTTTCTTCTTCCGGTCGCTCAGATCCATACCGCGCTCACCTTCTTTTTAAAATCGGAAGCGCCATCGCGCCTCTTTTAGCACTCATTATCCCTGAGTGCTAATGTAAATCTACCACCGCCCCGGGGAAAAGTCAATAGGAAGGTTGTAAATTAAATGTGAACGCTAAAAATGTTTGCAAAAGTGGGGCTGGATTGCCAAAACACCGCAGGGGCGCAGGGAAATTTTCGCAGGTGGCTGCCCGCATAGAACAAGGGAGATTTTCACATCCTTTTCCATAGAAGATGAACATGGAGGGAGATCCCGATGAAAAAATGCGCCGCGGCCCTGGTGGCCGCCGTTCTGCTGATCCTGCCCGCCGCCGCCGTCTCCGGTGGACCGGCGGTGGAAGCCGGTTCCGCCATCCTGATGGAGAAGGAGACCGGCACGGTGCTCTACGAAGCGAATGCCCACGACAAGCTGGAGCCCGCCAGCGTCACCAAGGTCATGACCCTGCTGCTGGTAATGGAGGCCATCGACGACGGGCGGCTCAAGATGGAGGATATGGTCACGGTTTCCGCCCAGGCGGCCTCCATGGGCGGCTCCCAGGTCTACCTGAAGGAGGGGGAGCAGATGACCGTCCATGATATGCTCAAGGCGGTGGCGGTGGTGTCGGGCAACGACGCCGCAGTGGCCCTGGCCGAGCACATTGCCGGCAGCGAGGAGGGTTTTGTGGAGCGGATGAACCGCCGGGCGGCGGAGCTGGGCATGGCCGATACTACCTTTATCAACTGCACCGGACTGCCCGCCGCCGGCCACCTGACCTCCGCCTACGACATCGCCGTCATGTCCCGGGCGCTCCTGGCCCACCCCGGCATCCGGGAGTTCACCACCATCTGGATGGACTCCGTCCGGGACGGCCAGTTCCAGCTCGCCAACACCAACAAGCTCATCCGGTTCTATGAAGGGGCCACCGGCCTCAAGACCGGCTTCACCGATTCCGCCCTCTACTGCCTGTCGGCCACCGCCGAGCGGGACGGCATGGAGCTCATTGCCGTGGTGATGAAGTGCCCTACCTCGGAAAAACGGTTTGAAGGCGCCAAGGCCCTCCTGAACTTCGGCTTCGCCAACTATACCCTCCTGGACGTCCACCCTGACCAGGCGCTGCCGCCGGTGGAGGTGGCCCTGGGCGAGTGCTCCACCGTCCAGCCCGTGCTGGCCCAGTCCGGCCGTATTCTGATCGACAAGGCCGAGCTCAACAACGTCACCACCGAGCTGCGCCTCACCGAGCGGGTGGAGGCCCCTGTGGAGGTCGGACAGAAGCTGGGAGAGATGGTGGTCTCGGTATCTGGTGTGGAGCAGCAGACCATCCCCATTGTGGCTGACCAGGCTGTGGAGCGCCTGACCATGCCCGGCATCTTTAAGCGATTCCTAGACATCCTGTTTATGGCCGGATAGCCCCGGGGCTTTGTCCCCCCATACGCCGCCGGCCGCCCGTTCCCTTTTACGGAATGGGCGGCCGGTTATTTTGTACGAATCCCTTTCTGGGACCTTACAGAAATTTTATAGGAAGGGTGGGGGCTAGACCTTGACTGACATCAAAAGGTGTTGTATAATTTATACAAATACCCGAAGAAAAAATTCCATCAATTAGTATCATTTACAACCAAGAGGAGGAACTGCTTCGGGTATTTGGATAATAATACCAAAGAAATGGGGAAGCCTTATGGAGCAGGAGCAGTGGACCGGGTCCGCCCCGGAGCTGGCACAACATATAAAGGAATACACCGACGGCCAGGCCATCCGGGCCTGGGAATACATGGGCGCCCACACAGCGGAGCGCGAGGGGCAGACGGGACATGTCTTCCGGGTCTGGGCGCCCCATGCGGCGGCCGTGTCGGTGGTGGGCGATTTCAACCAGTGGGTCCCCGGCTGCCACCCCTTGGAGCAGATGGAGGGGGGCGTCTGGGAGGGCTTTATCCCCGGGCTCCGGGAGTACGACCTCTACAAGTACGCCGTGGAGACGCCGGACGGCCGGATGCTGTTTAAGGCCGATCCTTACGCCTTTCACGCTGAGACCCGGCCCGGTACCGCCTCCAAGCTCTATGAACTGGGAGGCTATGAGTGGGGGGACAGGGGCTGGCTGGACTGGCGGAAGAAAAATCCAATCTACCAAAAGCCCCTCAACATCTATGAGGTCCACCTGGGGTCCTGGCGCCGGACGGGGGAGGGGGAGTTCCTCTCTTACCGGGACATAGCCGAGTACCTGGTGCCCTATGTCAAGGAGATGGGCTTCACCCACGTGGAGCTGATGCCCGTCACCGAGCACCCCCTGGATGACTCCTGGGGCTATCAGTGCACCGGCTACTTCGCTGCCACCAGCCGCTTCGGCACCCCTAAGGACTTCATGTATCTGGTGGACCAGCTCCATCAGGCCGGGGTGGGCGTCATTCTGGACTGGGTCCCGGCCCACTTCCCCAAGGACGCCTTCGGCCTGTACGAGTTCGACGGCCAGCCCTGCTACGAGTACACCGACATGCGCAAGGGGGAGCACGCCGACTGGGGCACCCGGGTGTTCGACTACGGCAAGAATGAGGTCCGCTCCTTCCTGTACTCCTCCGCCCTGTTCTGGCTGGAGATGTTCCACATCGACGGCCTGCGGGTGGACGCGGTGGCCTCCATGCTCTACCTGGACTACGGCCGCCAGGGGGGACAGTGGACCCCCAACATCCACGGCGGCAACGAGAATCTGGAGGCCGTGGACTTCATCCAGCAGCTCAACACCCGGATTTTCGGCCAGCACGACGACGTACTGATGATCGCCGAGGAGTCCACCGCCTGGCCCCTGGTGTCCCACCCGGTCAGCGAGGGCGGGCTGGGCTTCAACCTGAAATGGAACATGGGGTGGATGAACGACATCACCCACTATATGAAGATGGACCCCTATTTCCGGCAGTTCAACCATAAGGACATCACCTTCTCGCTGATGTACGCCTTTTCGGAGAACTTCATCTTACCCCTCTCCCATGACGAGGTGGTGCATATGAAGGGCTCTTTTCTCAACAAGATGCCGGGGACCTATGCCGAGCAGTTTGCCGGCGTGCGGGCGTTTTACGCCTACATGCTCACCCACCCGGGGAAGAAGCTGCTGATGATGGGCAGCGAGTTCGGCCAGTGGAACGAGTGGCATTTTGAGCAGTCCCTGGACTGGCACCTGCTGGCCAACGAGGAAAACCGGAAGACCCAGACCTTTTTCAAGGCGGCCAACGCCTTCTACCTGGAGCACAAAGAGCTGTGGGAGCTGGATTTCTCCTGGGAGGGCTTCGAGTGGATTCAGGCTGACGACAACCAGGCCGACACCGTGGCCTTCGTGCGCCGGGACAAGAAGGGCGGCGCTCTGGTGGTGGTGTGCAACTTCTCCCCGGTGGACCGGACGGGCTACCGCATCGGCGTACCTGCCGCGGGGCAGTATACCTGCATCTTCAATACCGACGACGAGGCATACGGCGGACAGGGCCGGGGGGACAAGGCTCCGGTAAAGAGCGAGTACGTTCCCTGCCACGGCCGTGGCCAGTCTCTCGTGCTCACGTTGCCGCCCATGAGCGCGGTGGTGTATCGCTGTACCCGGAAGTTCCCGCCCCGCCGGAAGAAGGCGGAGAGCCTTCCGGCCCGGAAGGACCCGGCAGACAAGCCGGCCATTCGGGAAAAGGCCCCCGCGCCGGCGGTGAAGAAACGGGCGGCCAAGCCCGCGGTGCGGGAGAAAAAAGCGCCCCCCGCCGTCCGGGAGCAGGCCGCCGCTCCGGCGGTCAGGACTCCGACGGCCAAGCCCGCGGTGCGGAAGCGCTCGCCTGTCCCGGCCGTCAAGCCGGAGAAGGACTCCTGAACCCAGCCCCCAGGGAATGGGAAGAACGATCTCCCCACTTCAACCAAGAGGTGATAGAATGAAGAAGACATGTGTGGCCATGCTCCTGGCGGGAGGCCAGGGCAGCCGGCTGAAGGCCCTCACCAGCAAGGTGGCCAAGCCAGCCGTCCCCTTCGGGGGCAAGTTCCGGATCATCGACTTTCCCCTGTCCAACTGTGTGAATTCCGGCATCGACACTGTCGGCGTCCTCACCCAGTATCAGCCCCTGGAACTCAACAGCTACATTGGAAACGGCCAGCCCTGGGACCTGGACCGTTCCGACGGTGGCGTCCACATCCTGCCCCCCTACGTCAAGGAGGGGGACAAGGGCACCTGGTACAAGGGGACGGCCAACGCCATCTACCAGAACATCGGCTTCATTTCCCTGTACGACCCCGACTATGTCCTGATCCTCTCCGGTGACCACGTCTATAAGATGGACTACGAGAAGATGCTGGAGCGGCACAAGGCGGCGGGGGCGGCCTGCACCATCTCGGTGATGGAGGTCCCCATGGAGGAGGCCCCCCGCTTCGGCATCATGAACGTGGACGAGCACGACATGATCTATGAATTTGAGGAGAAGCCCAAAAAGCCCAAGAGCAATCTGGCCTCCATGGGGATCTACATCTTTAGCTGGAAGCAGCTGCGTGAGTATCTGGTGGCCGACGAGGCCGACGAGAAGTCCTCCAACGACTTCGGCAAGAACATCATTCCCGCCATGCTGGCGGCGGGGGAGCGGATGGCCGCCTACCGATTTTCCGGCTACTGGAAGGACGTGGGCACCATTGATTCCCTGTGGGACGCCAACATGGATATGCTGGCGGTGGACAGCGGGGTGCAGCTTTTTGACCCCACGTGGCCCATCTACGCCCGCACGCCCACCAAGCCGCCCCACTTTATGGGCTCCAAGGCCGTGGTGTCCCACTCCATGGTTACCGGAGGCTGCGAGGTCTACGGCGAGGTGGAGAATTCGGTGCTGTTCCACTCGGTACGGGTGGAGGAGGGCGCCCAGGTCAAGTACTCCATCCTGATGCCCGGCGCGGTGGTCAAGGCCGGAGCGGTGGTGGAATACGCCATCGTGGCGGAAAACGCCGTTATCGGCGAGGGCGCCCGGGTGGGCGCGCCGCCGGAGGACGACAAGCCCGAGGAATGGGGCATCGCCGTGGTAGCCGAGGGCATCAAGGTGGGGGACGGGGCCAGGATCCCCGCCAAGTCCATGGTTACCCGTAACGTGAAAAGCGGAGGTGTAAGATGATGAACAAGATGCATGGGATCATTTTTGCCTACCGCTCGAACCCCCAGCTCCGGGAGCTCTCCCAGCACCGGAACACCTGCTCCATCCCCTATGGCGGCCGCTACCGCGTGGTGGACTTCATGCTCTCCAACATGGTCAACGCCGGCATCACCGACGTAGGACTGATCGTCCACGCCAACTATCAGTCCCTGCTGGACCATGTGGGTTCCGGCAAGGACTGGGACCTGAGCCGTAAGCACGGCGGCCTGCGCATCTTACCCCCCTTCGGCTACGCCGACAAGCGCCGGGAGGGGGACTACCGGGGCCGCATGGACGCCCTGGGCGGCGTATACTCCTATCTGGAAAAGATCCGTCAGGACTATGTGGTACTGGCCGGCGGCGACGTGGCGGTCAACCTGCCCCTGGGTGAGATCTTCGAGGAGCATCTGCGGTGCGGGGCGGACATCACGGCGGTGTGTACCCCCGTCCCCCGGGGCGACCCCCAGAACTCCGACTATTTTACCGTGGACGCCGACGGCTGGGTCACCGATGTAGCGGTGCAGCCGGTGTATCCGGCGGGGCTGGAGTCCATGGAGGTCTACATCATGTCCAAGGCCCTGCTGATCAGCCTGGTGGAGCACTGCACCGCCCACAACATCCCCTCCTTCAGTCAGGGGGTGCTGCTGTCCATGGCGGATAAGCTGAAGATCCGCGCCTACAGCTACAGCGGCTATGCCGCCCGGCTCCAGTCGGTGTCCGGCTACTACGCACGGAGCATGGAGCTGCTGGACCCGGTGGTGCGCGCTCAGCTCTTCGACCCGGCCCGACCCATCAAGACCAAGGACCGCTCCGACCCCTCTACCTACTACGGCCCCGGCTCCCGGGCGGTCAACTCCCTGGTGGCCGACGGCTGCATCATCGAGGGCGAGGTGGTCAACTCCATCGTGTTCCGGGGCGTCCGCATCGAGAAGGGGGCCAAAATTCAGAACTGCATTCTGATGCAGGGGTCGGTCATCCACCAGGACGCCGTCCTGAAGTATGCCATCACGGATAAAAATGTGCGGGTGAACCAGGGCAGGATGCTTATGGGTCACGAAACGTATCCCCTGGCCATTGCAAAGAATGCCGTGGTATAGGATAAAAGGCAGCGCGAGAGCAATGAAGCCACGCGTACTGCGGCAGACCGGCCGCCAAAGTTGGCCGGATGGAAAGGAGCGTTCCAAATGAATATACTGTTTGCGGCTTCCGAGGTAGCCCCCTTTATCAAGACAGGCGGACTGGCCGACGTGGCCGGCTCTCTCCCCAAGCATCTGGCCGCTCAGGGCCATGACGTGAAGGTCATCCTCCCCCTCTACGAGGGCATCGGTCCGGAGTGGAGGAAACAGATGAAGTTCCTCCTGCACTTCAACGTGCGGGTGGCTTGGCGGAACCCCTACTGCGGTCTGTTCGAGCTGCGGCGGGACAACGTGAGCTATCTGTTCGTGGACAACGAATACTACTTCAAGCGGGCCGCCATCTACGGCCATTACGACGACGGCGAGCGGTTCACCTACTTCTCCCGGGCCATTGTGGAGACCCCCGCCCACCTGGACTGGCACCCCGACGTGATCCACTGCAACGACTGGCAGACCGCACTGGTGCCCATCTACCTGCTGGAGGAGCGGGAGCGGGTCTGGGAGCTCCGCGGCACCAAGAGCGTCTTTACCATTCACAACATCGAATACCAGGGCCGCTACGGCGATCAGGTCCTGGAGGACCTGCTGGGCCTGAACAAGGGCTATATGAATGAGCATATGCTGGCCTATTACGGGGACGTGAACCTGATGAAGGGGGCCATCTTCGCCGCCGACTATGTGACCACGGTCTCTCCCACCTATGCCGGCGAGCTGCAGTACCCCTTCTACGCCCACGGGCTGGAGGGTGTGATCGCCCACAACGGGTATAAGATGCGGGGCATTCTCAACGGCCTGGATACCGGCCTGTACGACCCGGCTCAGGACAAGGGCCTGGCGATGTGCTATTCCGCCGGGAACCTGGAGGGGAAAAAGGCCTGCAAGGCGGCCCTGCAGCAGGCGGTGGGCCTGCGGGAGGACCCCAACGTGCCCATCATCGCCTGCATTTCCCGCCTGGTGAAGCACAAGGGCTTCGACCTGGTTACCGCCGCCATCCATGAGATCATGGGGATGGATGTGCAGATGGTGGTGCTGGGCACCGGCGAGTGGAACTATGAGGAGGCGTTCCGTCACGCCGAGAGCCAGTACCCCAGCCGCTTTGCCGCCCGCATCCAGTATTCCGCCGCCCTGTCCACCGCCATCTACGGCGGCGCGGACATCTTCCTCATGCCCTCCATCTCCGAGCCCTGCGGCCTGAGCCAGATGATCGCCATGCGCTACGGCACCGTACCCGTGGTGCGGGAGACCGGGGGCCTGAAGGACACCGTACCTCCCTACCGCTGGGACGCCGGCGAGGGCCGGGGCTTCTCCTTTGCGGACATCAACGCCCACGATATGGTGTGGGTCATCCGCGAGGCCGTGGACCTGTACCATCAGAATCAGGAGGCCTGGAAAAAGCTCCAGATCGCGGGGATGACCGCCGACTTCAGCTGGGACGGTCCCGCCCGGGAGTATGAGGATATCTACTGTTCCATCACCGGCCTGCCCCGGCCGGAGCCTGCAGCCGCAGCGGAGCCGGAGCCCGTGGCTCAGCCGGCCGTCCCCGCGGATCTCGCGGAGGCTGCGCCCGTTCCGGCAGAGGAGCTGTCTGCACAAGCGCCTCAGACCACGGGGGAGCCTGCGCCCCAAAAGTCTGCGGCGAAAAAGCCCGCCGCCCGCAAGCCCGCTGCCCGCAAGTCGGCGGCCAAGGCGGAAAAGGCCGCTGGGAAAAAGCCGGTGGCCCGGAAGTCCGCGGCAAAAAAGCCCGCGGCCGGGCAGGCGGAGCCAGATAAGCCGGAGGGCTGAGGCGTCCGGTCGGACGGTTGACAGCCGGCGTGTCCCTGTGATACACTTGGCCCGCAAACAGGTAAGCCATCCATGGACGCGGAGCGGTCTGGGGGCCGCTCCGCGTCCAATCTGTCTGAATAGGAGACAACCAAACCATGCCAGAGTATACAAAGAAAGATTTGGAAGAACTCATCATCGGCAAGCTGCGCCGGAACTTCGGCCGTGACGTGGACGAGGCCACCGCCATTCATATGTTCAAGGCCTGCGCCATGGTGCTGCGGGACATCATGTCAGCCCGGCAGCTCAAGACCGAGGACAAGGTGCAGCGCACCCACGCCCGCCAGATCCACTACCTGTCCCTGGAGTTTCTGATGGGCCGCTCTCTGATGAAAAACGCCTACAACTTGGGCATTCTGGAGGAACTGAAGGGGGCCATCGAGGATTTGGGCTTCTCCGCTCCCGACCTCTTTGAAATCGAGCCCGACGCCGGGCTGGGCAACGGGGGCCTGGGCCGCCTGGCCGCCTGCTATCTGGACTCTATGACCACCCTGGAGATCCCAGCCACCGGCTATACCATCTGCTATGAATTGGGCATCTTTAAGCAGAAGATCATCGACGGCCAGCAGGTGGAGCTGGCCGACAACTGGCTGCCTGTGGGCGACGCCTGGCTCATCCCCAAGGTGGATGAGACGGAAAAGGTCCACTTTGGCGGCCAGGTCAAGGACGTCTGGGACGAGAACGGAGGCCACCGGGTGGCGTACGAGGGCGGCACCGACGTATTGGCCATCCCCCGGGACATGGAGATCGCCGGTTACGGCACCGAGCACACCAACGTCCTGCGGCTGTGGGACGCCAAGAGCCCCGACCCGGTGGATATGAAGCTCTTCTCCACCGGCCAGTATCTGAAGGCGGTGGAGCAGCAGGCCATGGCCGAGGTCATCGCCAAGGTGCTCTACCCCGAGGACAACCACTACGAGGGCAAGTCCCTGCGGCTCAAGCAGCAGTATTTCTTCGTCTCCGCCACCGTTCAGTCCATCTGCCGCAAGCACAAGGCGGAGTACGGCACCCTGCGCAATTTCCATGAAAAGCACGTCATTCAGATCAACGACACCCACCCCACCCTGGTCATCCCTGAGCTCATGCGCATCCTGCTGGACCAGGAGGGCTACGGCTGGGACGAGGCGTGGCACATCGTCACCCACACCGTGGCCTACACCAACCACACCATTCTCTCCGAGGCCCTGGAGCGCTGGCCCCAGCAGCTCATCGAGACCCTGCTGCCCCGCATCTGGCAGCTTCTGATCGAGATCAGCAATCGCTATCAGGCCCAGCTCAACGAGGCGTTTCACGGCGACCAGGCCAAGGTGCGGGACATGGCGGTGATCTGGGGCGGCGAGGTCCGTATGGCCAACCTGTGCATCTGCGCCTGTTTCGCCGTCAATGGGGTGTCCGCGCTTCACTCGGAGATCCTGAAAAAGGACGTCTTCCACGACGCCTATACCCAGAACCCAGGCAAGTTCAAGAACGTTACCAACGGCATCGACCACCGGCGCTGGCTGTCCGAGATCAACCCCGCGCTGGACGCGCTGATCTGGGAATGCTGCGGCGGGGACGACTACCTGCTCCGCCCCGACGCCGTTCAGAAGCTGGAGAAATACCGGGACGACCCCAGCGTACTCAAGCGCCTGGCCGATATCAAGGCGGAGAACAAGCGCGCCTTTGCCAACTATGTGGCCCGTGAGACCGGCATCATCCTCAATACCGATGCCATGTTCGACGTGCAGGTCAAGCGGCTGCACGAGTATAAGCGCCAGCTCCTGAACGTGCTGCACATCACCTATCTGTACCAGCGGCTCAAGGCCGACCCCAACTTCCAGTTTACCCCCCGGGTGTACCTTTTCGGAGCCAAGGCCGCCCCCGGCTACGCCGTGGCCAAGCAGATCATCCACCTGATCAACTCCCTGTCCGCCACCATCAATGCCGATCCGGTGTGCCGGGACCGGCTCCAGGTGGTGTTCCTGGAAAATTACCGGGTCTCCCTGGCGGAAAAGCTGATGCCCGCCTCCGAGCTCTCCGAGCAGATTTCCACCGCCGGTAAGGAGGCCAGCGGCACGGGCAATATGAAGTTCATGATGAACGGCGCGCTGACCATCGGCACCCTGGACGGGGCCAACGTGGAGATGCACCAGCAGGTGGGGGACGAGAACATCTTCCTGTTCGGCCTCAAGGCCGACGAGGTGGCGGAAAAGAAGGCCAGAGGTTACCGCTCCTACGAGTATTACATGCAGGACGCGGCCCTCAAGGCGGTGATCGACCAGATCGCCCGGGGCTTCGACGACGGCGTGGCCTATACGGATCTGACCAACCGGCTTCTCTTCGGCAACGGAGCGCCCGCCGACGAGTATATGCTCCTGGCCGACTTTGCCAGCTATCGGGACGCCCAGGCCCGGGCGGGGCAGGCGTACCTGGATCCCAAAGATTGGAGCCGTATGGCCCTCATCAACATTGCCCGGTCCGGCATCTTTGCCGCCGACCGCTCCATCCGGGACTACGCCCGGGACATTTGGCATGTGCCGGTCAAACCGTAAAGAAGCGCCCGGATCGGGTAAAGATACTTTTGTCTTTGTTGAACAACAGCATGACACCGCGGTGTCATGCTGTTGTTCTTTTGCGCCATTCTCGGGAAAAATGCCCGGAGTAGGGCCGGGGTCAGGTCGGGCGGTTCAATGTACTTCCATACAATCTTTAGAAAACTCTGCATAAAATTTTTGTCAAGCGCCCGCTTGCCTGTTACATGTCGGGCCTGACGGTATCATCCGACCGCTCTGCACGGCTCAGCCGGAGCGTTTTCCACCCCCGGTACTGCGTCCAGGGGGAGAAGGCCCAGGCATAGGGCAGTGTAGGCCATGCCCACTCCGCAGCCGCACAGCACTCCATAGTCCAGTGACACCCCGGCCAGGGCGGGCCACCGCCCCATCCGGAGCGTAGATGGTTGATTACCAGGCGCCCATCCCAAAGAGCATCCGCTTTCCTCGAAATACCCTGGAGATTGTTTTCAATGTGTCAATCTGTGTCATGCAGATGTTGTTTTGGTTTCCGCAATTCACCAAAAGCACGTCACGTTTTTCTTGACAAGTCCATGAGACAAATGTAAAATAAAAAGGAAGAGACAACTGTCTCGAAAGAGAGGAGGGGAGTTGAGTGAGCTTACAGCGGCTGCCCGACGCGGAGCTGGAGGTCATGCAGGCCCTGTGGGGGCAGAAAGCCTATCCCGTTTCCTCCGGGGAACTGATGGCGGGGCTGTCGGGGCGGCACTGGCAGACCGCCACTCTGCTCAAGCTGCTCTCCCGCCTGGAGGAACGGGGCTTTGTAGGGCGGGAAAAGGCGGGAAGGGCCAATTTGTACCACCCCCTGGTGTCCCGCCAGGACTATCTGGCCCTGGAAAGCCGATCCTTTCTGGAGCGGCTCCACGGCGGGTCCCTGCCCTCTCTGGTGGCGGCCCTGATGGACAGCCGGGCCGTTGGCCGGGAGGATCTGGCGGAGCTGGAGGCGCTGCTGCAGGAGAGGCGAGGGGAGCCGGCGGAGCGGAGGGAATAGGATGGAGCAGTTTTTATCCATGCTGGCGGAGGTCTCCCTGGCCATGGCGGTGGTCATCGCCGTTTTGCTGGCGCTAAGCCGGGTGCTGGAGCGCCAATTTGTGCCCCAGTGGCGGTGCTGGGCCTGGCTGGCGGTGGCACTGCGACTGTGTCTGCCGTTCAATCTGAGCCTGGCCCAGGCCCCGGTGGTGCTGGAAGCGCCCCGGGCGGCGGTGCGGGTGGAGCGTCAGGTGTCACCAAAGGCCGGCCCCACCCGGTGGTCCTGGAACACCAGCCCGGCAGCGGCTGGGGCCCCTTCGATGGAGCGGGTGGTCCGGACGGAGGATGGGCCCGCGGGCTCCGGAGGGGAAGACGCCGCCCCCGTGGTCGAGGTGCGGCGCATCCCCGCCGAATGGCTGCTGGCGTTCCTGTGGGGCGCGGGGGCTCTCCTGTTTTTGGGGGATCAGATTCTGCACTGCCGGGCGTTCCGGCGCCGCATACGGCGCTGGAGCCGTCCCGCGGGGACGTATGGCGGAATCCCGCTGTTGGAGTGTGGCCTGGTGGGGACGCCCCTGCTGATGGGCTGGCTCCGTCCGGTCATTGTAACGCCGACCGGCGGGGCGGAGGAGGCGGCCCTGCTGCACGAATATACCCACGCCCGGCGGCGGGACCTGTGGTTCCAGCTCCTGTTGGTGCTGGCCAATGCCATCCACTGGTTCAATCCTCTGGTATGGGGCATGCGGCGGGTGGCGGAGCGGGACGTGGAGATGGCCTGTGACGCCCAGGTCCTCCAGGGCCGGAGCCTGGAGGAACGCCGGGCCTACGGCCGGGTGCTGCTCCGGGCAGTGAGCATGTCGGCCCCCGCGCTGACCACCTCGTTTTCCGGGGAGAAGCGGGCGCTGAAACGGCGGCTCCGAGCCGTAATGGACGGCGGTCCCAAGCGGCCGGGACGGGCGGCCCTGGCCGTGCTGTGTACCGCCGTAGCGCTGGCGGGCGGGCTGGGGGCCTGCCGGACGGCGGCGCTCCCCCAGACCCCGCCGGTCCAGGAGACGGGGGAGCCCCGGACCCCGCTGGAGCGCTTTGAGCCCCAGAGCCTGACCCTGACCTATACCGGCCCGGACGGCATGGGCATCAACTGGTTTCAGTTTGACCTGGAATACGCTTTCCTGGACGCGCGGGAGGAGGGGCAGGGGGTGGAGGTCACGGCGGACACCCTGCACTATCAGCTCCTGTTCGACCGGGACAGCCCTCTGCTGGAAGCGGTGGGGGTGACGCCCTTTGACGGGCAGCCCGACGAGTTGGGCGAGGATCTGCGCCATGGCTCGGTCCGGTTTCGCACCGGGCGGAATACGGCTGCCGAGGAGGAGCTCCGGACCGCGGTGGCCAGGGACCCCGCCTGCACCCTCCGGGTGACTGACGGGGCGGGGAGTGAGCGGACCTTTCCCATGACGGCGGCGTATCGCGCCGACGGGAGCGCTCTGTCCGACGGGGTCTACCACATGGTGCTCTACAGTGTGGGGCCCTCCTCCACTGGCGATCGGCTGGGCCCGCCGGACTCTCTGGCCGTGCTGGAGGCCGACGGCTACGATGAGGCGAAGGGCGTGTGGTATTTTTACGACCACAGCCGGGAGCGGGTGGCGGAGGGCCTGGCCCTGTACGCTGTGCCCGTTGCGGAGGACGCGGAGTACGTAGGCTTCCAGACCCGGTGGGGGCGGAGCACCGTCCACCCGGGCCAGGGCCTTCGGATGGCCACTGAGGTATCCTCCCAAACGCCGCCCTGGATGGGGTTGACCGTGGAGATGGAGGACGGCCGGGCGGTGCGCATCCAGCGGGACGAGGCTATGGAGAAGCGCTGGGAGGATCGGTAGACAAAACGCGGGACGCGCTGCTGCGCGTCCCGCGTTTTCCTTAGAAGAGGCTGCCCACCGCAGTCATGCCCTTGTCCAGGTCCAGCCGGTAACGGGGATGGCCGGGGTCCAGACTGTTGAGCACCACTCCGTCGCTGCCGGGGAAGGCGGTGGAGTGGACAAACTCACCGCCGCCGATATACACCGCCACGTGGCCGGGGAAGAAGAGCAGGTCGCCGGGCTTCATCCGCTCCCGGGGGATCTCGTGCAGAGGAAAGCCCTCCTTGATGCTGGCGTCCCGCCAGATGACCACCCCGTTGAGCAGGTAGGCCATGGAGGCCAGGCCGGAGCAGTCGATGCCCATGGGGGTCTTGCCACCCCAGCGGTAGTGGGTGCCCAGATAGCTCAGAGCCGAGTTGACGATGGCGCTGCGCAGAGCGTCCTCCTGGTCAAAGGCGGGCTTTTCATAATATTCGCCCAAAAAACTACTCTTTGTATAGCCCTCGCGGCCGTCGGGCAGCTCCACCCGGACCCAGCCCTTTTCATCGGGCTCCCGAACCGGGGCCACCAGCGCACCCCGGGTCAGGGTGACCAGAGGGAAGCAGGCCACAGCGGGGCCGGAGAGCACGTCGCAGATGGACTTGAGGACCACCCGCTTGGGCAGGGAGAGCCACCGCTGGACGTTGTGCTCGCCGAAGAGAAGACAGTCCGCCGGGGCGTAGTCCTCATAGCGGTAGGGGGTGCGGACCCGATACCAGCCGGGCAGGGTCTCTTCCAGCACCTCCACGGCCATGCCGAAGAGGGCCTCGTCTCCCAGCTCGCACTGGCGGGAGGGGCGGGTCATCAGGGGACAGATGGGTGCGTTGATCAGGGCTTTCATGCGATTACCTCCAATGTGCCGGCGTCGGCATCCAGTGTGAGCGTCGCTCCCAGGGGCAGGGCCATGGTGGGCAGTACATGGCCGCAGGCCAGGCCGGCCAGAGTGGGCTTGCCCGCCGGGAGAATGAGCTCCCGGAAGAGATCCGGCAGCAGCAGGGTCCGGTCGGGGTCTTCCGGCGGGCAGTCGGTCCAGGCGCCCAGCAGCACCCCGGCGCAGTCGTCCAATTTTCCGGCGTTGCGGAGTTGGGTGAGCATCCCGTCGATGCGGTAGGTCTTTTCCCCGATGTCCTCCAAGAAGAGGATTTTGCCCCGGGTGTCAATCTCCCAGGGGGTGCCCAGGGAGGCGGCCAGCAGGGACAGATTGCCGCCGCACAGAGGGGCGGTGACCCGCCCGCCCGCCAGGGTCACCGGCGGCTGGTCGGGCGGGTTGCAAAGGGGGCCCGTGAGGCAGCCGAAGAGGGCCCGCCGTAGGTAGTCCATGGAGTAGCAGTCCACCGGCTGGTAGTATTCGGTGGTGGGCATGATGGTGTGATAGGTGACGAAGCCGCACTCCTGCTGGAAGGCGGTGTGCAGGGCGGTCACGTCACTGTAGCCCGAAAAAAACTTGGGGTGGGCGGCGATGACGTCGAAGTCCAGCAGAGGCAGCAGGCGGTGAGCCCCGTAGCCGCCCCGGGCGCACAGGATGCCGTCGATGGACTCGTCGGCAAAGGCGGCGTTCAGATCGGCGGCCCGGCGGGCGTCGTCGCCGGAAAAGTAGCCGTGGAGCTCGGTGCAGGAGGGGTAGATCACCGGCTCCAGGCCCAGGGAGCGGACGGCGGCCACGGCGGGCGCCAGCCGCCCGTCCGGCACCGCCGAGGAGGTGCAGAGCAGGGCGACCCGGGCGCCGGGGAAGAGAGGGGCGGGCGTAAACATAGCGATCACCTCAATGATACACAGACGGATTGCCGCACCACAAGGATATGGTGCGGCAATCGGCAAAATTCCGTTACAGGAGCATCTTCCGATAGGCGTCCAGCTCCCGCTGGTTGCCCAGCACAAAGTGGCCGGGCTCCAGCTCGGACCATACCGGCCCGTCCTGGGTATAGTCGTGACAGGAGGGGTCATAGACCAGGAGCTTTTTGCCCTTTTCCGACGCCGGGTCCGGCATGGGTATGGCGGACAGCAGCGCCCGGGTGTAGGGGTGCAGGGGGTGGGCGAAGAGCTGCTCCGACTCGGCCAGCTCCACCAGCTTGCCCTTGTGGATGACGGCGATGCGGTCGGAGATGAAGCGGACCACGCTCAGGTCGTGGGCGATGAACAGATACGTGAGCCCCCGCTCCTTCTGGAGCTGCCCCATCAGGTTGAGCACCTGGGCCCGGATGGACACGTCCAGGGCGGAGATGGGCTCGTCGGCGATGATGAATTCCGGGTCCATGATGAGGGCCCGGGCGATGCCGATGCGCTGGCGCTGACCGCCGGAGAACTCGTGGGGGAAGCGGCTGGCGAACTCGGGTAGCAGGCCCACGTCGCTGAGAGCCTTGGCCACCTTCTCCTGCTTTTCCGCCTCGGTCAGGCGATGACCGCCCGCATAGAGCCCTTCGGAGACGATGTAGGAGACCTTGGCCCGCTCGTTTAGGGAGGCCATGGGGTCCTGGAAGATCATCTGGATGCTCCGGGTGACCTTGCGGTCCATCTCCCGGCTGATCCTGCCGCTGATGCGCTCCCCCTTGTAGAGCACCGCACCACCGGAGATGGGGTTGATGCGGATGATGGAGCGGCCGATGGTGGTTTTGCCGGAGCCGGACTCCCCCACCAGGCCGAAGGTCTCGCCCTTGTAGATGTGGAAGGACACATCGTCCACGGCCCGGAAGGGGGCGCGCTTGCTGCCAAAGGTGACGGAGAGATTTTGAACCTCCAGCAGCTTTTCCCGCCGGTTATTGGACATGGAGCTTCACCCCCTGTTCCCTCAGGACGCGGATGTGTTCGGGCGGCTCCACCCTGGGGGCTCTGGGGTCCAGCAGCCAGGTGCGGGCCCGGTGGGTGGGGGACACGTCAAAATAGGGCGGGCGGAGCTCAAAGTCGATCTTCAGCGCCTGGGGATTGCGGGGGGCGAAGGCGTCCCCGTGGACCTCATAGAAGAGGTTGGGGGGCGTGCCCGCGATGGAATAGAGGGGCTCGCCCTTTACGCCGAGCTGGGGCAGGGAGGACAGCAGCGCCCAGGTATAAGGGTGCTTGGGATCGTAAAAGACCTCCTCGCAGGAGCCCACCTCCACGATGTCCCCGGCGTACATGACGGCGATGCGGTCGGCCACATTGGCCACTACGCCCAGGTCGTGGGTGATATAGATGGTGGTCAGCTCCAGCTTCTTCTGAAGCTGCTTGATGAGGTCCAGGATCTGGGCCTGGATGGTCACGTCCAGGGCAGTGGTGGGCTCGTCGCAGATGAGGATCTTGGGCCGGCAGGCCACGGCGATGGCGATGACCACCCGCTGCCGCATGCCGCCGGAGAACTCGTGGGGGTACTGCTTGTACCGCCGCTCCGGATCGTCGATGCCCACGTCGGACAGCGTCTCCAGCACCGCCCGGCGGGCCTCGGCCCCCCGCAGGTGCTGGTGGAGGATCACGGCCTCCTCGATCTGCCTGCCAATGGTCTTGAGGGGGTTCAGAGAGGTCATGGGATCCTGGAGGACCATGGCGATCTCGCCCCCCCGGATGGTCCGCCACTGCTTTTCACCCTGATAAGCGGCCAGGTCCTTGCCGTCGTAGAGGATGGAGCCTGCGTCAATATAGCCGTTTTGGTCGGTGAGGCCCATGAAGGTCTTGGTAAACACGCTCTTGCCGGAGCCGGATTCCCCCACGATGGCCAGGGATTCTCCCCGGTATACGTCCAGGGAGACCCCGCGGATGGCGTGGAGGACGCGGCCCCGGAGGGTAAACTTCACGTCCAGGTCGCGGACGGAGAGAATGACGTCTCGTTCCATATCCTGACCTCCTTAGCTGACGTGATTTTTGGGATCGGCGGCGTCCGCAAAGGCGTTGCCGATGACATAGAAGCAGACGGTGACCACCGAGAGGGCCACGCAGGGGATGATGAGCTGATAGCTGAGGGAGGGGGTGGTCATCAGGGCCTTGCCCGCGATGATGAGGGTGCCCAGAGAGGGGGTGTCCAGGGGGAGACCCAGGCCGATGTAGGTGAGGAACACCTCGTCGGTGATGGCGGTGGGGACGGCTAGGGCGGTCTGGAGCATGATGATGGACACCAGATAGGGCAGTAGGTTCCGGAAGATGATACGCCCGGTGCCGGTGCCCAGGCAGCGGGAGGCCAGATTGTAATCCCGGTCCCGGATGATGACCACCTGGTTACGGGTGTAGCGGGCCATCTTCAGCCAGCCCACGAAGCACATGGAGAGGATGATGGTGGTCATGGATGGGCGCAGGATATAGGAGATGAGGATGAGGATGATGGTCCTGGGTACGTTGTCGATGATATTGTAAAGGGAGGTCAGTAGCTGGTCCAGCCGCCGGACGTAGCCCCACAGCACCCCCAGGGTGACGCCGATGACGGCGTTGACCAGAGCCACCACAAAGCCGATGAACAGACTGGTGCGGGTACCGAACCAGATTCGGGACCACAGGTCCTGTCCTACCTTGTTGGTCCCCAGAATAAAGCCCTCCGCCTGGCCGGGCTGCTTGTTGGCCAGGGGCATCCCGGTGGTTTCGTCGTAGTAGATGACGTTGGGGTCCTTCTGGTTGGGCAGATAGGGCTGGATAAAGGTGAAGGCCAGCAGGGCGATGAGCAGGATGACCAGACAACGGGCCACCCGGTTGCGCCAGAAGATGCGCAGGGTGGAACCCCAATAGGAATAGTTGGAGTAGCCGCCCCGCTCGGCGGCGGACTCGTCGTAGACGGCGGGGGCAAAGAGCCCGGCGTCCAGGCCCTGCAGGTCCTCGGCGGTGAGGGCGCCGGCGTCGGCGCGGCGGTGGAGCTCGTCCTCCAGAGAGGTCTCCAGCCGCTCGATGGTCTTTTTCCCGATCCTGGGCATATTACCGAGCCCCTCCCTTCTGATCCAGCCGGATACGCGGGTCCGCCAGCGTCATGAACAGATCGCCCAGCAGCAGCCCCAAAATGCCCACCGTGGCAAAGATGAGGACCAGGGCCTGGACCATGGTGTTGTCCTGACGCTTGATGACATCCACCAGCAGCCCGCCCATGCCGGGCACCGAGAACAGCGACTCCACATAGATGGAGCCGATGATGGTGTTGAGGAAGGAGGTGGGCAGGAGCTGGATGATGGGCACAAAGGCGTTGCGCAGCACGTGATGGTACATGATGTTCCGGCGGGAGACGCCCTTGGCCAGGGCCAGCTTCACATAGTCGGAGTTGAGCTGATCCACCATATACCGGCGCATCCACATGGCGTACTCCGCGATGTTGGCCAGGGACAGGCAGAGGATGGGCAGGATCCAAGTACGTACGTCGTTTTTGGAATAGAGCATGGGCAGGTTGAAGGCCCGGGAGCCGTAGAGCTGGATGACCAGATAGTATACCACCACCGGTACGGCGTTCAGAAGCACGATGAAGCCGGTACCCAGCTTGTCCGGCAGGCGGCCCTTATACCGGCTCATGGCCACGCCCAGGGGGATGCCCACCACCAGGGCCAGCGCCATGGCGATGCAGCCCAGGGTGAGGGAGACCGGGATCTTCCGGGCCAGGATCTCGGTGATGGGCACCTTGGGCTGGTAGATCCAGGAGGTGCCCAGGTCCCCGTGGAAGAGGTCCCGGTAGAAGCGGAAGAGCTGCTCGGGCAGCGGGTCGTTAAGGCCCAGGTTTTCCAGGCCGTTCTGGATCATCTCGGGGGACATCTTGTCGAAGTTGGGGAAGTAGCCCTCCACCGGCATGAGGCGCAGCAGGGAGAAGATGACGGCCGTAATGATAAACAGGGCCGCCACGGCGAAGGCCAGGCGCTTGAGGATGTACTTAAACATGAAACAGGCTCCTTTCAGAGGAGGATGGGGTCCGGCTCTGCCGTTTTGTGCGTTGAAAGGGAGGCGCGTCGGGCGCGCCCTCGTTTCAGCGTACAAGATACAGGGCAGGGAAGGCCCCGGCTTGCGGGGCCTTCCCTGGATCGGGCTTCCGGGAAGGGGGTCTTACTTGGAGGCGGAGGCGGCCAGAGCGGCCTCGCGGGCGGTCTCCCACTCGGCCATCTGGGCATAGTATTCGTCCATACTAATGGGAGTATCCAGCAGATGGGCGCCCTCATAGCGATAGTTGGCCACGCCGAAGGGGGCGAAGGGCCGGTCGAAGACGGACAGCTTGGAGACCACATAGCCGTCGCTGGCCTGGCGGTGGAAGGGGATCACGATGGCGTGGTTGATGAGGAAGGCCTCGGCGTTGGCGAAGGAGGTATAGCGCTTCTCGATGTCCAGCTTCTCGTCCTTGCCCTCCTGTACCATCTTGATGTAGACGGTCTCAGGGGTGCCGATGAACTTATCCTCGTCGAAGACGCCCTTGGACATGTCCTCGGCAGTGTAGGTGTAGCCGGTAAGGAGGTCGGCCTGGGTGGTCTTTTCAGGCCAGGAGTAGGTGTAGCCCAGGCTCCAGGGGTCAGAGTAGGTCTCGGGGTCGGCGTAGTCGGGCCCCCAGTTGCACAGCATCAAAGCGTACTTGCCGGTCTTGCGGACCTCGGACAGGAAGTTGGTGGAGGGGCCGGCCTCGACGATGATATCGATGTAGTCGGTGCCCAGCAGGCCCTCTAGCTGCTGCTCCAGGATCTGGCAGCTCTCGCCCCAGTAGGTGGTGCCGGGGTTATAGGGCATGAGGACCTTGATGGGGAAGGTGGCGCCGGCGGCGGTCAGCTCCTGGATGGCCTGCTCCTTATACTGCAAGGCCTCCTCTGCGTTAAAGGGATTGGTGTTGGACACGGCGGCCAGGTCGCCCATCTGGGTGTAATCGGTGCCGCTGTAGTCACAGAAGCCCTCGGGGGTGATGGTGTTGATGAGGTTGGCGTTGGGGTTGTTGGGCTCGTAGGGGAACTCAGCCTTGGCCCGGTTGATGCCGCGGGCAATGGACAGGCGGAAGGCCTCGTTGTTGACGGCGAGCTTCCAGTTGTCGGGCTCGTAAGCCGCGTCAAACTGGGGGTCAAAGTTGAACAGCCACCAGTAGGTGAAGTAGGAGGCGCGGGTGGGCCGCACCAGGTCGGCGGTGGAGGCGTCGTCCAGCCAGGCCTGCAACAGCTCGGAGGGGATCTTGGCCTGGTCCACCGAGCCCTGCTTATACATATCGGGGGCCAGCTTCAGAGCCTCGGCGTTATAGGTGCGCTCGATGCGGTCGATGTTCACGTTGTCGGCGTTCCAGTAGTTGGCGTTTTTGACCCAGACCTGGTTTTCCTGGGGGTTGAACTCCTGACAGATATAGGCGCCGTTGTAGAGGATGGTGTCGGCGCTGGTGCCGAAGCGGTCACCCACCTCAGCCAGGAAGTCGCCGTTGACGGGCATGAAGCACACATAGCTCAGCATGGACAGGAAGTAGGGGGTGGGCGCCTCCAGAGTGTACTCCAGAGTCTTCTCGTCCACGGCCCGCACGCCGATCTCGTTGGGGTCGGTGATCTCGCCGGAGTAGAACTTCTGGGCGTTCTTCACCGCGCTGGAGACGATGTCGAAGGTCTTGGAGTCGTGGGCGGGATCGCAGATATAGTGCATGGAATCCACGAAATCCTGGGCCTTCAGGTCGGCGTACTCGGTGCCGTCGCTCCTGTACCACTTCACGCCGTCGCGGAGGGTAAAGGTCCAGGTGAGGCCGTCGTCGCTGACGGACCAGTCGGTGGCCAGACCGTGCTGTGCCACGCCGTACTGGTCATACTGGACCAGGGTGTCGATGAAGTTGGCGGAGAGCTCGAACTCGGTGGCCTGGGAGGTCACCAGATAGTTGAGCGTGGTGGCTTCCAGGACATAGAGTTCCCGGTAGACCACGGGGGCGGCTTCGCCGCCCGTACCGGAGGCGGAGGGGCTGGGGCTGCCGGCGCTGCCGCCGCCGCAGGCGGCCAGGCCCAGCACCAGAACCGTGGCGAGCAAGAGCGCGATGAGCTGTTTGGTTCTCTTCATGGAATCTCCTTCTTTCCTTTTGATATAAACGGGTTTGTGCCCCATTGCACACAAGTGTTGAGGCGGCGCTCGCCGCCTGCAAAAGCGGCGGGCCGCTTTTGGATGGGGGGTGGGGGAGCCGGATCAGCTCCAGGAGGAGCAGGGGATGGAGGAGACGCCGATGCCGGGGTCGTCCGACATGGTGATGGTGGCCTCGTCGAAGTTGGGGCCGCCGGTAAAGGGATCGGCGGCGCAGAGGGAGGGGCCGTCCAGGTCGGCCCGGGTGATGATGCCGCGGGCGGCGGCCAGATGGGCGGCGGCGGCCACCGACAGACGGGATTCCAGCATACAGCCGATCATGCACTCCACGCCGTAGAGCTCTGCGATGTCGCAGATCTTCAGAGCGGGCCAGATGCCGCCGGTTTTCATCAGCTTGATGTTGATGAGGTCGGCCGCGCCGGACTGGATGATGTGGATGGCGTCGGCGGGCGAAAAGACCGACTCGTCGGCCAGAATGGGGGTCTGCACCCGCTGGGTGATATAACGCATCCCCTCCAGATCGTGGGCCTTCACCGGCTGCTCCACCAGCTCGATGTCCAGCCCCTGGTCCTCCATGGCGGAGATGATGGCCACCGACTGGCGGGCGTCCCAGCCCTGGTTGGCGTCCACCCGGAGCAGCACCTCGGGGCCCACGGCCTTGCGGATGGCGGCAATGCGCGCCACATCCTGCACGCCCTCCTTGCCTACCTTGATCTTCAGGGTGCGGTAGCCCCGGCGGACGGCGTCCAGACTGTCGGACACCATCTGGTCGATGGAGTTGACCGAGATGGTGATGTCGGTCTGGAAGGAGCGGCGGGCGCCGCCCAGCAACTGATAGAGGGGGGCGCCCCAGCGCTTGCCCCACAGGTCCAGCACCGCCATGTCCACGGCGGCCTTGGCCGAGGTGTTCTTGACCATGCAGCCCTGGAGCTTCGCCATGACCGCATCTAGGTCCTCCACGTCCATGCCCACCAGGGCGGGACGGATGAAGTCCTTGACCGCACAGGCGATGGAGCCCAGCGTGTCGCCGGTGATGACGGCGGTGGGAGGCGCCTCGCCGTAGCCCACCTGCCCGTCGTCGGCCACCACCCGGACCACCACATCGTCCACCGCGTCTACCGTGCGCAGGGCTGTCTTGAAGGGGGCTCGCAGAGGGAGAGAAATCCTGCCCGCCTGTATATCCCGAATGACCATGCCCAACACCCCCTGAAATGAAATTTGTATTTTGAAAAGTTTCACATTCCGGCCGAGGCCGGATTCGGAATTTAATGTGATAAATTGTATCATGGAATGGCACATTTGTAAAGGGTACAGCCGCAGAGAAACCAAAAAAGCCGATGGGGCTGTGACCCCTCGACGCCTTGAAATGCAACTTCTCCGCAGTGAAACTGCATTGAAATTTTTTTTCAAGAACTTGGCGAAACCGGCGGGATATGCTATGCTGTAAGAAAGTCCGGTTTAACGGACACGACGGCCGCTAAACTGGCATCAGGAAAGGGGATGAGCCCATGGCGCGAAGCCCAAATCAAAAGCTGAAAACTCTGATTTTGCAAAAGACCCTGCTGGAGCGTACCGACGAGGAACACCCCATGACGGTGAAGGAGCTCATCGACACGCTGGCGGCCTGGGACGTGACAGCGGAGCGGAAGAGCATCTACGACGACCTGGAGGCCCTGCGGGCCTTCGGCCTGGATATCCAGAGCCGAAAGGGCAAGACGCCGGGCTGGTTTGTGGGGGAGCGGCCCTTCGAGCTGCCGGAGCTGAAGCTGCTGGTGGATGCGGTGCAGTCGTGCAAGTTCATCACCCGGCGCAAAAGCGACAGCCTGATCCGCAAGCTGGAGGGCCTGACCAGCGTCCATCAGGCCCGGCAGCTCCAGCGGCAGGTCTACGTCGAACGGCGGGTCAAGACCATGAACGAGAGCGTCTACTACTCCATTGACAAGCTCCACGCCGCGCTGTCCGCCGGAAAGACGGTGACCTTCCGGTACTTTGAGTACAACGTGCGCAAGGAAAAGGTCTTTCGCCGGGAGGGGCGGCGGTACAGCGTGTCGCCCTACGGCCTCATCTGGAACAGCGAGAACTATTATCTGGTGGGCTGGGACGGCGCCATGGGGGAGGTGCGGCACTACCGGGTGGACAAGATGGCCGAGCTGGCGGTCACCTGTGTCCCAGCGGAGGGCGGCCCGGAGGGCTTCGACGTGGCGGCCTATGCCGCCAAGCACTTCGGTATGTTCTCCGGCCGGGAGGGCAAGCTGCGTCTGCGCTGTGAGAATCCGATGGTGGGGGTGGTGCTGGACCGCTTCGGACAGGACGTGATGCTGGTGCCCGACGGGGAGAGCCATTTCACCGTCACCGTGGACGCGGTGGTCTCCCCCCAGTTTTTCGGCTGGCTTTTCGGCCTGGGGCCCGGCGTGACCCTCCTGAGCCCGGACTGGGCGGTGGAGGACTTCCGGCGGCGGCTGGAGGAGGCCCGGCGGCGGTATGAAACCTGAAAAGCGGCCCGGCGGGTTCTCCCGCCGGGCCGCTTTTCCGTTATTCCCAGGTTTTCCACACGTCGGGGCAGTAGCCCACCGTGGCCTGCCGGCCGTTGCGCACGAGGGGCGTTTTCAGCAGCCTGGGGTCTTCCAGCAGCTTTTCCAGCTTGTCGTCGTCATAGGCCAGGCAGGTCACCAGAGCGGCGTCTGGGTGCCTGGCGTCGATCAGCGCCTCCAGCCCTACGGCGTTTTTAACGCTCTTCAGCTCGCCGGGGCGGATGCCGTACTTGATGAGATCGACGGACTGAAATTTGACCCGCCGCTCCTTGAAATACCGCTCCGCCTTTTTGGTGTCGAAGCACTTGGATTTTCCAAAAATCTGGATGTTCATCGGCTCACTCCCCCACATAGGTGAAGCGGGGGCCGGCATAGCCGTCCCGCTCCACCCGCTCGTTCCACATGGCGGCGGGCCGCACCCACATCCCCCGCTCTCCGTAAAGGGCCTGATAGACCACCATGGGCTCCAGTGTTTCCGAGTGGGCGGCGGTGCCGAGCACCCGGTATTCGCCGCCCTTGAAGTGGCGGTAGCGGCCGGGCTTGATGGGACCCGTCCGGGCGGGCCTGACGTCGCGGCCCACCAGATAGTCCAGGCTGACTTTGTAAAAGTCGGCAAGTTTGATCAACGATTCCGTTGGAACGGTAATTTTTCCAAGCTCATACTTGGAATAGGTGGTTTGCGTGACACCTAAAACGGAGGCCGCCTTTTCTTGGCTCAATTCATTGTCCTCACGGAGATCCCGAATGCGGGAAAAGTACATAAAATCACCCTTTGCAATTATACAACAGTCGCTGTGTGACTATTGGCAATTAGTCGTGTGGAGACTAATATAATTAGAAAAGGGGGCTTTCGATATGGTAAAGAAGCTCATAAAAACGGACGAGCGGGTCTGCGGGGCCTGCAAATATTTCTGCCAGCACTACCGGAAATGGGGTACGGCCTTTCATCCCGTCGCCTGCGGGCATTGCCGGTATCCCCGGATCAAGCAGCGGGTCAAAGACCAGACTTGTCCCTACTGGACGGCGGCGGAGACCGCCGGACAATAATTTTTCCGGTTTCGGCCATACTAGGGAAAATCGCCTTTTATAAGGCCGGAAAGGATGGTTTTCCTGTGAAAGCAGTCATCATGGCGGGAGGGGAGGGCACCCGGCTGCGACCCCTCACCCTGGACCGGCCCAAGCCCATGATCCCTCTCTTCGGCAAGCCGGTGATGGAGCACATCATCGGCCTGCTCAAGCGCCACGGCTTTACCGATATCTGCGTCACCCTGCAGTATATGCCCCAGGTGGTCACCGAGTGGTTCGGGGACGGCGCCGAACTGGGGGTAAAGCTGACCTATTTTGTGGAGAAGGAGCCCCTGGGCACCGCGGGCAGCGTGAAAAACTGTATGGCTCACCTGGGCGGTGAGGACTTCCTGGTCATCAGCGGCGACGCGGTGTGCGACCTGGACCTGTCCGCCGCCCTGGGGTTCCACCGCACCAGCCGGGCGGCGGCCACCCTGATCCTCCACCGCCACTCCGCCCCCCTGGAGTACGGCCTGGTGCTCACCCGGGACGACGGGCGCATCCAGCGGTTCATCGAAAAGCCGGGCTGGGGCCAGGTGTTCACCGACACGGTAAACACCGGTATCTACCTGCTGACCCGCCGGGCCATGGACCTGGTGCCCGGGGACCAGCCCTACGATTTCGGCAAGGACCTGTTCCCCCTGCTGCTCTCCCGAGGCGCACCTTTGTACGGCCACGTGGCCGACGGCTACTGGTGCGATATGGGGGACTGCGCGGCCTATCTGGACTGCGCCGCCGACGCCCTGTCCGGCCGGGTGAAGCTGGACCTCGCCCTGCCCCAGAGCGCGCCCGGCGTCTGGGCGGCCCAGCCCATTCCGGCGGGGGTGTCGGTGGTGCCCCCGTGCTGGATCGGGCCGGGGGCTGAGCTGGGCGAGGGGAGCCTCATCGGGCCCCACACCATACTGGAGGAGGGGGCCCGGGTGGGCCGCCGGTCTCTGGTGCAGCGCAGCATACTCATGGCCGGCGCGGCGGTGGGAGACCGCTGCACCCTCTACGGCGCCATCCTGTGCCGCTCGTCCACCGCCAAAAACGGGGCCGTCCTCAATGAGGGGGCCGTCCTGGGGGCGGAGAGCGCCGCCGGCGAGGGCTCCGTCCTGCTGGAGCGGGTCAAGGTGTGGCCCGGCCGGGAGAGTGCCGCCGGGGCCCGGCTCACCGCCTCGCTCATCCACGGGGGAAGCCGCGGCGGGCTGTTCTTTGGGGACGGCGGTGTGGTCCGGGGTGAGCTGGGAGAGGAGCTCTCCCCGGAGGCCCTGATGGCCCTGGGCTCCGCCCTAGGCGCCGAGGGCAAGGTGGGCCTGGGCTGGGCCGGCGGGGACTGCTGGCCCGCTCCGCCGGGTGCGGCGCGGCGGCGGCGGGGGCCGAGGTGCTGGTCCACGACGGGGGCTGTCCCTCCGCCGGGGCCTGGCTGGCCGGACGCTATGCCCTGCCGGTCTCTCTCTTTGTGGAGCAGGCGGGGGAGCGGACCTTTCTCCATTTCTTCGACCGGCGGGGCCTGCCCCTGAGCCGCAGCCGGGAGCGCAAGCTGGAGGGGGCCGTCCTCCGGGGAGAGGTCCGCCGGGTGCCCGCCGGACGGGTAGGGCCCTGGCGGAACGTCTCCGGCGTGTCGGCGGCCTACGCCGCCGAGGCGGCCAAGGTCAGCCGCCTGGACCGGCAGCCCATCACGCCGGTGGCGGTGTCGGTGCCGGGCGAGACCCCCGCCGACCGCGTCCTGGCCTCCTCCCTGGAGGAGCTGGGATGCGTGGTGCTGCGCAAACGGGCCCCGGGCGTGCCCGGCTTTGCCGCGGAGTACGGCGGCCTGCGTCTGACGGCCTGGGACGAGGAGGGCCGGACGGTGGATTCGGGGGCGCTGCTCACGCTGGTGAGCCGCATCGAGCTGGACCGGGGCGGCGGCCGGGTAGCCGTCCCCGCCGGGGCCCCCGCCGCCGTGGAGGCGCTGGCTGAGGGACGGCCGGAGGCCGTGCTCCGGCTGGACCGGGACGGGCCGGAGGCGGAGGAGCTCTATGCGGCGCTGCCCTGGCTCCGGGACGGGGTGTTCGCCGCCTGCCGCATCTGTGCCCGACTGGGACAGACGGGAGAGCGGCTGCGCACTCTGGTCGGCCGGGTCCCGCGGTTCGTGCGCCTCCAGCGGGAGGTGCCCCTCCGGCGGGGGCGGGGGGAGGTCATGCAGAGCCTGGCCGAGACGGGTGGCGACGCCCGGGGCGAGGGGGTGCGCATCCGCTCCGGCGAGGCCTGGATCTGGATGGCGCCCCTGAGCCGACGCTCCGCCCTGCGGGTAGTGGCCGAGGCGGCGGACATGGAGACGGCGGCGGAACTGTGCGATTTTTATGTGAAGCGGGCCCAGGAGCTGGACCGGCAGGGAGCGGAGGCCGAGAGACCGCTATAAAATTTTTGTATACTTTTCCAGTCCCTTGTGGTATACTAGAGTGACTTGGAATGGCTTTATGTGCGTTACCGCACTTTGATAAGGCAGGGACACAGAGAAAATCACGGGCGCGCAGGCGGCTGGGGCCGCCCCTTTTTCCGGCGAGGCAGGGCCGGAAAGAGCGGGTGGCCGCCGCCCTTGTGTTGATGCGCTCAAAAGCGCTCCTCTGTGCCCGTACATACCGTTTATGGTAAATTCAGACAAGGAGTGTTACATTACTTTTATGGCAGAAAAATTGAAAATCATATCCCTGGGCGGACTCAACGAGATCGGCAAGAACATGACCGTCTATGAGTATGGCGGCGACATGATCGTGGTGGACGTGGGCATGGGCTTCCCCGACGACGACATGTACGGCATCGACGTGGTCATCCCTGACTTCACCTATCTGATCAAGAACAAGGAGAAGATCCGGGGCATCTTCCTGACTCACGGTCACGAGGATCACATCGGCTCCATCCCCTATCTGCTGCGCAGCATCAACGCCCCCATCTACGCCACCCGCATGACGGCGGGGCTGGTGAAGCTCAAGCTGGAGGAGCACCGCCTGCTGGACAAGACCAAGCTCATCACCTGCGAGGCGGGCGAGGTGGTCAAGGCCGGGCGGTTCAGCGTGGAGTTCATCCACGTCAACCACTCCATTGCCGACGCGGTGGCCTTCGCCATCAAGACGCCGGTGGGCCTGTGCGTCCACACCGGCGACTTCAAGATCGACTCCACCCCCATCCAGGGCGGCATGATTGATCTGGCCCGGCTGGGCGAGCTGGGCAAGGCGGGCGTGCTGGCCCTGCTGTGCGATTCCACCAACGTGGAGCGCCCCGGCTACACCAAGTCGGAGCGGTGCGTGGGCGCCTCCTTCGACGCCCTGTTCCGGGGCTGCGACCAGCGCATCATCGTCACCACCTTTGCCTCCAACGTGGACCGCATCCAGCAGATTATCTCGGTGGCCGCCAAGTACGGGCGCAAGGTGGCCGTCACCGGCCGCAGCATGGAAAACGCCATGAAGGTCTCCACTGAGCTGGGCTACATGAACGTGCCTGAGGGGACTCTGGTGGACGTCAACCACATCAAGAGCCTGCCCAAGGACAAGATCTGCATCGTCACCACCGGCAGCCAGGGCGAGACCATGTCCGCCCTGACCCGCATGGCCTTCTCCACCCACCGCCAGGTGGACATCCAGGCCGGGGACCGGATCATCATCTCGGCCTCCGCCATTCCGGGCAACGAGAACGCCATCGGCAACGTCATCAACGAGCTCTACCGCAAGGGGGCCGAGGTGGTCAACGAGCGGACGGGCCAGCTCCATGTGTCCGGCCACGCCTGCCAGGACGAGCTGAAAATCATCCACGCCCTGGTGAAGCCCAAATTCTTTATCCCCCTCCACGGGGAGCAGCGGCACCTGAAGATCCACGCCAAGCTGGCCCAGGAGATGGGGATGCACCCCAACCACATCCTCATCAGCGACATCGGCAAGGTGATGGAGTTCACGCCCAACTCCGCCAAGATCAACGGCACCGTGCCCGCCGGCCGGGTCTTCGTGGATGGCTACGGCGTGGGCGACGTGGGCAGCGTGGTCCTGCGGGACCGGAAGCACCTGGCCGAGGACGGCATGATCGTGGTGGTCACCTCCATGTCCGGCGAGGACGGCAGCGTGGTGTCCGGCCCCGACATCATCACCCGCGGCTTCGTCTACGTCAAGGAGTCCGAGGAGCTGATGGAGGAGCTGCGCCGGGTGGCCGTGGAGGCGCTGGAGCGCTGCCACCGGAGCAACACCACCGACTGGGCCACCATCAAGGGGGAGATCAAGAACGACCTGTCCGGCTTCCTCTACAAAAAGACCAAGCGCAACCCCATGATCCTGCCTGTCATCATGGAGGTCTGAGCGGAAAAGCAGACGCACCCGCCGGGAAAACTCCCGGCGGGCGCGTTTTTGTTATGCTTCGTTGTCTGCGTACCGGGCCAGAAACTGCCGGGTGCGCTCCTGCCGGGGGTGCTCGATGATCTCCCGGGCGGGGCCCTCCTCCACAATGACGCCGCCATCCATGAAGATGACCCGATCGGCCACATCCCGGGCGAAGGCCATCTCGTGGGTGACGATGACCATGGTGGTGTTCCGCTCGGCCAGGCTCCGGATGACCTTCAGCACCTCGCCGGTGAGCTCCGGGTCCAGGGCCGAGGTGGGCTCGTCAAAGCAGAGAATGTCCGGGTGCAGAGCCAGGGCCCGGGCGATGGCCACCCGCTGCTGCTGGCCGCCGGAGAGCTGGTGGGGATAGTGGTCGGCCCGGTCGCTGAGCCCCATCTGCTCCAGCAGCTCCCGGCCCTCGGCCTCGATCCCGGCGTGGATGCGCTTGCGGCCGGCCTTGTAACCCGGGGCCTCCTGAGCCAGTAGCTCCTTGGCCAGGGTAACGTTCTGTAGGGCGGTATACTGAGGGAAGAGATTGAAGGACTGGAACACCAGCCCAAAGTGGAGCCTCTTTTTGCGGATTTCGCTCTCCCGCTGGGTGGCGGGGTCGGCGGCGTCAAAGAGGCGATGGCCGTCCACGGTGATGCTGCCCCGGTCGGGGGTCTCCAGGAAGTTGAGGCAGCGCAGCAGCGTGGTCTTGCCGGAGCCGGAGGAGCCGATGATGGCCAGAGCCTGGCCCCGCTCCAGACCAAAGGAGATATCCTGAAGCACCTGGGTGGCGCCAAAGCTCTTTTCAATGTGTTGGACCTCAAGGATCGCCATATCTGCCGCCCCCTTACCGGAAATAGTCCAGCCGCCGCTCGAGGTAACCGAACAGCAGCGTCAGCACGCCCACGAACACCAGGAAGAACAGCCCCGTGGTAAACAGAGGCCAGATCAGACCCTTGGAGGAGTATTCGCCGGCCATCATGATGATCTCCTTGTTGGAGATGATCCGGGCCAGGGAGGTGTCCTTCACCAGGGTGATGATTTCGTTGCCCATGGGCGGAAGGATGCGCTTGACCACCTGGAGCAGGGTGACCTTGAAGAAGATCTGCCGTTTGGTCATGCCCAGCACCTGGCCCGCCTCCGTCTGACCCTTGGGGACGGCCTCGATACCGCCCCGGTAGATCTCAGAGAAATAGCAGGCGTAGTTGATGACGAAAGCCACCACAGCGGCGGTGAGCCGCCCCGAGTTGCCGGCGGGCCACGGGTTGCCCCAGCCCAGAAGCCCGGGGCCCATAAAGATGATGATGAGCTGGAGCATCAGGGGAGTGCCCCGAATGATCCAGACGAAGGTCTTGATGAGCCAGGCCAACGGCTGGAACCGGCTCATGGAACCAAAGGAGATCAGCAGCCCCAGGGGCAGGGCAAACAGCAGGGTCAGGCCGAAAAGCTGGCAGTTGATCCAGAAGCCCTCGAACAGACGGCCCAAGATGACGCTCATACAGTACACCTCAAAAGACACCATCTGGGACAGGGGCTTGGCCCCTGTCCCAGACGATCAGATTCCATGGACGGGAAAATCCGCTTAATCGGCCAGCTCCAGGCCGTATTTGTCGGCCAGGGCGCCCAAGGAGCCGTCGGCCACCAGCTCGGCAAAGATCTCATTGACGGCGTCCCGTACGTCGGACCCCTGCCGGAAGGCCACCCCGTAGTTCTCCACGGCCAGCTCATCCACGATCTTCAGGCCGGCATAGTCGGTGCCCTCGCCGATCATGGCGTTTGCCAGGGTCATATCCAGAACGGCGGCGTCGCAGGTGCCGGCGGCCACCTCCATGAGGCAGTCGGTCTGGACGCTCTTGCCCACGTAGTCGGCCTGAGCCAGGTTGGCGTCGGGCTTGGTCTCCTCATTGCCCAGGATCTGCGTCTCGCCGGCGGAGCCCACCTCGGCGCAGACGGACTTGCCGATGAGGGAGGAGGTGTCGGCATAGTCGGCGTCGGCCTTCATCACCACCACCTGGGCGTTCTTCACATAGGGGACGGTGCAGGCCATGTTGGCCTCGCGCTCAGGGTCCAGGGTCATGCCGTTCCAGATGCAGTCGATGGTCTTGCCGGCCAGCTCGATCTCCTTGGTTTCCCAGACGATCTCCTGGAACTGGGGCTCCACGCCCAGCTTTTCGCAGACGGCCTTGGCCAGTTCGGTGTCGAAGCCGGTGAACTCACCGTTGTCGTCGGTGTAGTTCATGGGGGCGTAGACGGTGTAGCCGATGACGAGAGCTCCCTTGCCCTTGACGTAGTCCAGATCGCTCTCGGCAGAGGCGGACTCGGCCGGAGCGCTCTCCGCGGGGGCGGAGGCGGAGGGAGAGGGTGCAGCGCCGCTGCCGCAGGCGGCCAAGGCCAGAGACAGGACCAGCGCCAGGGCAAGCGCGATCAGGCGTTTCATGTTCATAACGTATGTATCCTCCAATATCCAAAATCCTGCCGGGTATAACCCGGGTGCTTTAGCATTTTACCATGATAAACTAATGGTGTAAAGAGGTATTTTTTAAAATTCTGCTTTTTGGACGGCTCCGCCGCGGGAGGGTCGGAGGAATATCGGCCGGAAGATATGCGGTTTGCCGGAAGCCGTTCCAAATCCGGGGCCTTTTTTGTGGGGGGAGTGACGATTCCGATTGACAAGGGGGGCGCTTCCGGTATATGATGTAAGACGGGAAAAGTGGTTTGGCCAGGCTATGCCCACTGGGGGTATGGCCGGGGAAGGGCCACGGGACTGAGGTTCGCCGCAGTCCTGAAAAAACGTAATAGGAGGAAACACAGAAATGAACATGCTTGTATGCGTCAAGCAGGTGCCGGATACGACGGAAATCAAGATCGATCCGGTGAAGAACACGCTGATCCGCGACGGCGTGCCCAGCATTCTGAACCCGTTCGACGGGTACGCGCTGGAAGCGGCTGCCCGGATCAAGGATAAGGACCCCTCCGCGAAGATCGTGGTGCTGTCCATGGGCCCCGAGCAGGCGAAGGCGGTGCTGAAGGAGTCACTGGCCATTGCGGCGGATAAGGCATACCTGGTGAGCGACCGCGCGTTCGGCGGGTCCGACACGCTGGCGACCAGCTACATCATCTCCGAGACCATTAAGAAGATCGAGGAGACCGAGGGCAAGTTTGACGCGATTTTCTGCGGCAAGCAGGCCATCGACGGCGACACGGCCCAGGTGGGCCCGGAGATTGCCGAGCATCTGGGCTATCCGCAGGTCACCTACGGTCTGGAGGCCGAGGTGGACGGCGATCTGGTGAAGGTGAAGAAGGAGATGGACGACGGAGCGGCCGTGATCGGCGTGAAGATGCCCTGCGTGGTGACCTTCACGAAGCCGGCGTGGGACCCCCGTTACCCCACCATCAAGCGCAAGATGGCCGCGAACAAGGCTGAGATCCCCACCCTGACCGCTGCGGATCTGCCCAGCATTGACCTGGAGCACGCCGGTCTGAAGGGTTCCCCCACCAAGGTGAAGAAGACCTTCGTACCGCAGAAGAAGAGCGGCGGCGTGAAGATCAAGGAAGAGACCAACGAGGACTCCGCGAAGAAGCTGTGCCAGCTTCTGAGCGAGGCCGGAATCATCTGAGGGAGGGGGAGTTAACAATGGAAGCCAAGACAAAGGACCTTTGGGTATTTGTAGAGACCAATGAAGACGGTACCGCGAAGAACGTGGGCATTGAGCTGCTGACTCCCGGCCACGACATGGCTGTGAAGCAGGGCGGCGCGCTGGTGGCGGTGGTCATCGGCAGCGGCGTGGACGCCGCTGTGCAGGCCGCCTCGGAGCACGGCGCGGACAAGGTGATCGTGGTGGATGGCCCTGAGTACGCCACCTACACCACCGACGCTTACGCCATCGCACTGTGCACCCTGGTGGAGAAGTACGGCCCCACCAGCATGCTGATCGGCGCGACCAACAACGGCCGCGACCTGGGCCCCCGTGTGTCCTGCCGCCTGAAGACCGGCCTGACGGCCGACTGCACCGGCCTGGACGTCGACGCGGAGAGCGGCAACGTGGCGTGGACCCGTCCCGCTTTCGGCGGCAACCTGATGGCCACCATCCTGTGCCCGGATCACCGTCCCCAGATCGGCACAGTGCGTCCCGGTGTGTTCAAGAAGGGCGAGGCCGGCGAGGCCAAGGCCGAGATCATCAAGGAAGACATCCATGTGGATGCCGCCGATATCCGCACCCAGATCCTTGAGCTGATCAAGGAAGAGGGCGGTGAGACCGTGGACCTGGAGGGCGCGGAGATCATCGTGTCCGGCGGGCGCGGCGTGGGCGGGCCCGAGGGCTACGCTCCCATCAAGGAGCTGGCGGACCTGCTGGGCGGCGTGGTCGGCGCTTCCCGCGCGGCGGTGGACGCGGGCTGGATTGCCCATGCCCATCAGGTGGGCCAGACCGGCAAGACCGTGGGCCCCAAGCTGTACATCGCCTGCGGCATTTCCGGCGCCATCCAGCACGTGGCTGGCATGAGCGGCGCTGACTGCATCGTGGCCATCAACAAGGACCCCGACGCGCCCATCTTCGACATCGCCGACTACGGCGTGGTGGGCAACCTGTTCGAGGTTCTGCCGGTCATGATCGACGAGATCAAGAAGCTCAAGGCCTGAGATCGGATTGGGTATCTTACCCGGCCGTGGCGGCCGGGATGGGATACATAAGTTGGGAAGCTGACGCACAAAAAGAAAGGTAGGGAAATTGTTATGAATTTTCATTTTTCTCCTGAGGAGCAGGACATCCTCTCCATGCTCCATGACTTCTGCGAGAAGGAAGTCGGCCCTCTGGCCGCCGAGATCGACGAGCAGGAGCGTTTCCCGAAGGAGACCCTGACCAAGCTGCAGGAAATGGGCATGATGGGTCTGTATATGCCTGAGGAGTACGGCGGAGCCGGTCTGAGCTACGTGACCTACATCGGCGCCTGTGAAGAGCTGGCCAAGTACTGCGCTACCACTTCCGTCATGTTCTCCGCCCACGGTTCTCTGTGCTGCTGGCCCATCGAGGCGTACGGCACGGAGGAGCAGAAGCAGAAGTACCTGGTGCCCCTGGCCTCCGGCGAGAAGCTGGGCGCCTTCGGCCTGACCGAGCCCGGCGCCGGCACCGACGCCGCCATGCAGAAGACGGTGGCCGAGGACAAGGGCGACCACTGGCTGGTCAACGGCTCCAAGATCTTCATCACCAACGCCAGCGAGGCGGATATCTTCGTGATCTTCGCCATGACCGATAAGAGCCAGGGTACCAAGGGCATCTCCGCCTTTATCCTGGAGAAGGGCACCCCCGGCTTCACCATCGGCGCTCATGAGAAGAAGATGGGCATCCGCGGCTCCGCCACCTCCGAGCTGGTGTTCGAGGATGTGAAGCTGCCCAAGGAGAACCTGCTGGGCGAGCTGGGCAAGGGCTTCAAGGTGGCCATGACCACCCTGGACGGCGGCCGGATCGGCATTGCTGCGCAGGCTCTGGGTATTGGCGAGGCCGCCATTGCCGCCACTGTGAAGTACACCCAGGAGCGGGTGCAGTTCGGCAAGCGCATCAGCCAGTTCCAGAACACCCAGTTCCAACTGGCCGACATGCAGGCCAAGTGCGACGCCGCCAAGCTGCTGATCTACCGCGCCGCGCAGGCTAAGCAGGACCACGAGCCCTTCAGCCATCTGGCTGCCGAGGCTAAGCTGTTCGCTTCCGAGATGGCTTCCGACGTGACCCGCCGCTGCCTGCAGCTCATCGGCGGCTACGGCTACACCCGTGAGTACCCCTTCGAGCGCTACATGCGCGACGCCAAGATCACCGAGATCTACGAGGGCACCTCCGAGGTCCAGCGTATGGTCATCTCCGGCTGGATGGGCGTGAAGTAAGCATCCCCCTGCCAAATGACGAAAGAAAGGCCCGCGGCATTTGCCGCGGGCCTTCTTCTTTTCTAAAGCGAATACCCACCGCCAGGTGCGCTTCCAGCAATTTCTGAGTGTATAAAGGGGGGCCCGGAGGGAAACTTCCCTCCGGGCCCCCTTATGCTTCCATTCCCAGAGGGAAGGTTACTTCATGCCGTTCTCGTAGGCCTCGATCATTTTCTTGAACGTGTGACCCGAACGAACCGGCTGCGGCTGGCTCCAACCCACATCCCGCGCGGCACTGGAGCGCAGATTCCGCAGATAACGGTCGGTGGTCTCGCCGGTAAAGAGTTGGATCTGGAGGCGCATGGAACCGTCGGCCTCCGGTGTGGCCACGATGCGCTGGATATACTGGTCCACGAATTCCTTACCGATCAGACCGCTGGATGCCTCCTGCCGGGCGGCCTGGAGCGTCCGGCGTACAGATTCGATGTGGGATTTGAAGTCGGAGGCGGAGCCGCGCTGGGCGGACAACTCCTCCAGCTCCGCCCGGGCGGCTTCGATCTCCTGGGCGCACTGGCGGTTCATGGAGAGAAAGTCCTGGTCGGACAGCTCGCCCAGAGCGTTGAAGGTCAGCAGCTTCTGCCGCTTTTTTTCCGCCGTCCCAATGGCCTGCTCCAGCGCCTCCATGTGCCGGGTCAGCCCGCCCTCCTGCTCCAGAGAACGGTACAGCTCGATATACTCCTCCACCAGCGCCCCGGCGTCGGCGTCGGCCTGACGGAACACCTGGAAGAGAAGGGGCTTGAGTTCCTCCTCGTAGATGGGAAAGGAGGGGCAGGAGGCCGCGCCGTTTTTGATCTTACCGCTGCACACCCACTTGCTGTTTTTGCGGCCGGTCCGGTCGACAGAGTCCCGGCGGTAGTAGGCGGAGCCGCAGTGGGCGCAGTAGAGCTTGCCGGTGAGCAGGTTGGCGTGGTTGCAGATGCCCTGGCGGTGCCGAACATCCGCGCTACGCCGTTTCAGCACCTGGTTGGCCTGCTCCCAGAGGGCCTCCTCCACCAGGGCGGGCACAATAGTGCCCGATTCATCCTTGAACAGCACCCACTCCTCCGGAGGAAGAAATTTCTGCTTTTTGGTAAACAGGTCAATGACCTTGACCTTGTTGCCCGCATAGTAGCCCTTGTACTTCGGATTGGAGAGGATACCGGACATGGTGGTGTGAGACAGCTTTTTGCCGTTGTGGTTCCGGTAGCCCTGCGTCCAGAAGCGGTTCTCCAACTGTTTCAGGCTGTACTGTCCGGTGGCATAGAGCTGGAACAGCTCCCGCACCATGGGGGCCTCCTCCGGGTCGACGACCAACCGGCCCTTGTCCTTGCGGTAGCCGAAGATGCGGCTGTTGCCCAGCACCACCCGGTTTTTGATGGCCTGCTGATGACCAAACTTCACCCGGCTGGACAGCTTGCGCAGCTCGTCCTGGGCGATACCCGACATGATGGTCAGCCGGAGCTCGGAATCCTCGTCCAGGGTGTTGATGTTGTCGTTTTGGAAAAAGACCCCCACGCCGGCGTTCAACAGTCGGCGGGTGTACTGGATGGAGTCCAGGGTGTTCCGGGCGAAGCGGGTGATCTCCTTGGTGATGATGAGGTCAAAGGCTCCGGCCTGGCCGTCCTCCACCATGCGGTGAAAGTTTTCCCGGTTCTTGGTGGTGGCGGCGGAGAGCCCCTCGTCAATATAGCCCTCCACATAGGTCCAGTTGGGGTTTTTGCGGATCAGCTCCTCATAATAGGAGATCTGGTTGCCCAGGGAGTTGCGCTGTTCGTCGGATTCGCTGGACACCCGGGCATAGAAGGTTACCCGGAGAGGGAGGTCGTAGACGGTGCGGGTTCTGAGCTGGGAACGGGCGCTGTGGATATCCATAATGCATGTCTCCAGATTGGTTTGATGGTATGATGATACCACGGGAAGAAGCGAGGCGGCTACCGGGTATTATTCCCACAAAGGGGCTCTGGAAACAAAAAAGCGGCGCGTCCCAGTGGGGACGCGCCGCTTTGGATAGCGCTTCGATCAGTCGGTGACGAAGGGCAGCAGGGCGATCTGACGAGCCTGCTTGATGGCCTTGGTCAGCTGACGCTGATGCATGGCGCAGGTGCCGGTGGTCCGGCGGGGCAGGATCTTGGAACGCTCAGACAGGAAACGGCGCAGCTTGGCCGCGTCCTTATAGTCGATGTGCTCCACCTTGTCCACGCAGAAGCTGCAGACCTTGCGGCGCTTCCGGCCGCGGGGACGCTCTCTATCCATAGCCATGGTACTTACCTCCCTATAAAATGGTTTTTATTGGGAGACTGCCGGCGGGCCGATCCCGCCGCTGCGGTCTCAGGAAATCAATGCTCAGAAGGGCAGCTCGCCGTCATCGTCATCCAGCCCGGCGAACTGGTCGCCGCCGCCCATGGGGGCGGAGTAGGCAGGGGGAGCGGCCGGGGCGCTGCCGGGCGCGGGAGCGGAATAACCGCCGTAGCTGCCGCCGCCCTCGGCGTCCCGTTTGGAGTCGCCGAAATAGACGTTGTCGGCTACCACCTCGGCGCTACGGCGCTTGTTGCCGTCCCGGTCGGTCCAGTCACGCAACTGGAGCCGGCCCTCCACCACGGCCAGCCGGCCCTTGGTAAAGAAGCGGGAGACAAACTCGGCGGTGGAGCGCCAGGCCACAATGTCAATGAAATCGGTGGCCTTTTCACCGGTGGATTTATCTTTGAAGTCCCGATCCACAGCCAGAGAGAAGGAGGCCACGGGGGTCCCGGTCTGGGTGTGACGGAGCTCCGGGTCGCGGGTGAGGCGGCCCATCAAAATAATGCGGTTGAGCATGGGCCCTCCTTACTCGTCCAGGCAGACGACCTGAGAGCGCATCACGCCGTCGGTGATCCGCAGCACACGGGCCAGTTCGTTGGGGAACGCGGCGTCAGAGTCGAAGCTCATAAGCACGTAGTAGCCCTCGTTCAGGTCGTTGATGGGATAGGCCAGACGACGCTTGCCCCACTCATCCACTTCCTTGACGGTGCCGTGAGCCTCAGCCATGGTCTTGAACTTGGCGACCAGAGCGGCGGTGGCCTCCTCGCTCATCGCGGGGTCGAGGATGTAGACCACCTCATAATTTCCGTTGACTTTTGCCATTTTCTTGCACCTCCTTATGGACATATGGCCCTCACGCTGCGGTGAGGGCAAGGATGTGCCTGTCAATATCCAGACAAGCTACACTATTATATAGGAAATTTCGGATTTGTCAAGCCGGAACGGGAGATTTCCCGTGGAAAATCTCCCGTTTCAGCATTATTTTATGGGAATTTGGATGGGCTGGGCAAATTCCGTGGAGCGGTTGGAGGTTAGGACGATGGTTACGGTGTCCCAAGGGTAGTCCAGCAGGGTGCGGTACTCCGTGGAGCGCTCGCACCAGCCGTCCCCATCCTCGTCGGTGGCCGACATGGAGTAGCCGCCCCACGCGTGCTCCCCCCCCTCGGGGTCGTAGTAGCTCCAGTGCAGGGACACGCCGTCCCCGGGTTGAAGGGCCCAGTATACGTTGTTCCCGCTCCGCTCCACGCTCTCTATGACCATGCCCTCGGGGAGCCAGTCGGCCTTGCCGGTGCTCAGGTCCAGGGTGAAGGTGGTTTTATCTTTGTCCAGCCAACTGGCTCCGGTGATGCAGAGGGTCAGGTCCCGGCTATCCGAGAAATAGCAGCTCTCCAGTTGGATTGTCTCTCCGCCGCCGTAAGTGACGCTCGGCCGTTCATAGCGGTTCCCCAGACCGTCCACGGCGTAGCAGCTCAGCCCTTTGAGCAGGGCGGTGTTGTCCGGGTCCTCCGACAGGGTGAACTCCATGCGGGTGGGGTCGATGGTGAGCGATTCCAGGCGGATACGCTGGCCGTCCAGCTCCACCCACTGGTCCAGGGCGATGCTCCGGCCAGGGCCCAGCAGATTGGGGTCAATGGTCAGGCCGAAGGTAAAGGTAGTCAGGGCGGGGGGGAGCTGGCTGGGCCCGGCGTCGTGCCAGGGACCGCCGGGCGGTGCGGTGGGGGCCGGTGTGGGGATGGCGGTGGCTGAGGCCAGGCCCTCTTTAGCTCGTCCGGTATCCTGGATATCCAGGCGCAGGCGCAAGGCTTCCGGTACACGGCCGTCCACAAAGTAGAAGCTGGCCAGCTTGTAGTCCTCCTCATCCTGCTGGCTGGGAGCTCCCCAGGTCGCCACATAGCCGTCGACCCGATTCCCATCCGAATCCAGAAGCTCGGGGTGGGCCTCCAACTGCGTGTCGCCGTCGGAGCGCAGGGTATAGAACACGTTGAGATTGTTCTGGTCCACGATGAGATACCGGACCGACGCGGTCACGCCGTCTTTTGCCTGGGTCTGGAAGACGGGCTGGAGATAGTCGTGCTCCAGAGCTGCTTTGAGGCTGGGCTCGAGGGCCACCGCCTCGGCCAGCTCCCGGATGACGGGGACGCTTTTGCAGGCCATGGCGAAGGGGGTGGAGACGTTGACCAATACGACAAAAGCCGCCGCGACCCCGGCCAGGGAGGCCAGCGGGATGCCGAAGCGGCGCCCGGCGCGGGACCGCCTGGCCCGGGTGCGGGCCCGGGCCACCGCGCCATCCAGGGCGGCCGGAGTCTCGTTCAGCGTTTGGATCAGGGTCCAGTATTCTTCTTTACGGCTCATGCGCCCACCTCCTCGCTGTCTGTCAGCTCCAGCCGCAGCAGGGACAGGGCCTTCCGCTGGCGGGTGGCCACCGTCCCCTGGGGAATCTGTAATGTCTCGGCGGTCTGGGCCAGGGTCAGCCCGTCAAAGTACCGCAGGATGATGACGGCCCGCAGGTCACGGGGCAGCCGGGCCACCGCATCCCGCAGGGGCAGGGCGTCAAAGACCTCCTGCGCCGTCTCAGGCAGCTCGGCCATGGCCACCTCCCGCCTCCGCCGGCGCAGCTCGGCGTTGCATACGTTGATGAGGATGCGGGTGAGCCAGGTGTCGCAGTATTGCTCCTCCCGCAGCGTTCCGCAGGCACGGAAGCCCTTGTAGACGGCCTCATCCACCGCTTCCAGCGCCAGGGCCTCGCTGCCCAGGTAGAGCAGCGCCGTGCGGTAAAGGCAGGCTTTCCGCCCCTCCGCCCGGGCGGCAAAAGCGGCCTCGGTCATGCCCCATCCCTCCTTTCCGCCCATTAGATGATTTCAGTGGGGGTTTTGATTGCGCGCGTTGAAATTTTTTTCGTTCCACGCTATAATAATGTCTGCTGAATCAACCGCGCTGCGGCGGATTCCTATATTCAGTACGCATTATAATAGCACACAATACAAGGCCATGCTTTTGCCCGGCGAGATCGAGGACCTCAGCCGGGCGGTGGAGAAGCTGTGCGGCTACCGGGCCAACACCATTGAAGAGATAAAAAACGCCTAGAGGACGGCAGCGACCCGGAGCTGGGTCTCGTGTACTGGCTCTTCCGCGTGAAGGGCTGGGCCCCGGGGGACTACGCCCGGATGTCCCCCGGGGAGCGGGATTTGGTCTGGGCGCTGGCGTCCTACGAGGCGGAGCACGGCCCGCCGCCGGGCTGCCCCTTCCTGCGGCCCCGGGCATGAAAAAGCCGCCCCGGAGCGGGGCGGCGGCGCTATTCTTCTTTGGGTGGGAAGCTGGCCCAGATGGCCCAGATAAGTGTAAGGAAGCCAAGGGGTCGGTAAAATTGAGTGCCACCGATGGTAGCCTCCGAGAGTCCGCAAAGCAGGAGACCGACTGCTAAGATCCAAATATAAAGAGCGAAGTGGTGGCTGATGAGTTTGAACTTTCTCATATGCGTGCCGCACCTCCCGTACCAACATTATATCAAGTTTCCCACAGAAGTCAACTGGAGGTGAGCCTATGCCAAATGACGGCATCAATATCTATATGTCCCTGATCGACAAGGTGTCGTCCCCTCTGGACGGCATCGGGAAAAAAACGAAGGTGTTCAGCAAGGATATGGACGAAATGAAGGAGACGCTGGGCCGATGGATCGGATGGAGGATTTGGCTTGAACGAACTGGACCGTTTGCCCATTCCGCTGCTGGAGTGGTACCGGGATAACGCCCGGGCGCTGCCCTGGCGGCCCGCTCCGGGGAGCCGCACGCTGGGGGACCCCTATCGGGTGTGGGTGTCGGAAATTATGCTCCAGCAGACCCGGGTGGCGGCGGTGCTGGATTATTATCAGCGCTTTATGGCGGCGCTGCCCACCGTGGAGGCCCTGGCGGCGGTGGAGGAGGACCGGCTGATGAAGCTGTGGCAGGGGCTGGGTTACTACAACCGGGCCCGCAACCTGCGCAAGGCCGCACAACAGATCACGGGCGAATGCGGCGGGCGGTTTCCGGACACTTATGAGGGCCTGCTGGCCCTGGCTGGCGTGGGGGAGTACACCGCCGGCGCCATCGCCTCCATCGCCTTCGGAGCGCCAGTGCCCGCAGTGGACGGCAACGTGCTGCGGGTGGTCTCCCGCATCACCGGAGATGAGGGGGATATCGCAAGGCCGGAGACCAAAAAGCGGATGCGCTCGGCCCTCCAGGCCGTTATGCCCCGGCAGGACCCGGGAGATTTCAACCAGGCCATGATGGAGCTGGGAGCCATGGTGTGCCTGCCCAACGGAGCGCCCCGGTGTGGGGCGTGCCCGGCCGGCGGGTTCTGCCGGGCCAGGCGGGAGGAGCGCACGGGGCAGCTCCCCGTCAAGACCGCCCAAAAGGCACGGCGGACGGAGCGTCGGACGGTCTATCTGATTTTCCACGGGGACACCGTGGCCCTGCGCCGCAGGCCGGGCAGGGGCCTGCTGGCCGGGCTGTGGGAGTACCCCAATCAGGCCGGGGGCGGGCTGGAACCGTTGACGCAGTGGGGGATCATCCCCCGGTCTGTGGAGCCGGTGGGAGTGGGGAAGCACGTTTTCTCCCACATCGAGTGGCACATGGGGGCCCTGGCGGTGGAGGCGGCGGAGACATCCCTGCCGGAGGGCTGGGTGTGGGCCGACCAGGCGGGGCTGCGCAGCACCTATGCGGTGCCCAGCGCCTTCCAGAGCTTTGCGAAAACGGTGGAACAGAGATTACAGGGGGAATAATTGTGGCAAAATTATACTTTCGGTATGGCGTTATGGGGTCCAGCAAGACGGCCAACGCCCTGATGGTGCGCTATAATTATGAGGAACGGGGGCAGGTGGCCCTGCTGGTCAAGCCGGAGATCGACCAGCGGGACGGGGCCAAGTTCGTGGCCTCCCGGATGGGACTGTCCCATGCGTGCATCTATTTTTCCGAGCTGGCGGCCATGCCGGAGGAGCAGGTGCGGTCCTATGCCTGCGTCATTGTGGACGAGGCGCAGTTTCTCAGCCGGGACGAGGTGCAGTATCTGGTCCGCGTGGTGGACGATTGGAACGTGCCGGTGATCTGCTACGGCCTGCGGGCGGACTTTTCCGGCCAGCTCTTCCCGGGCTCTCAGGAGCTGCTGGCCACGGCGGACATCATCGAGGAGGTGAAGACCATCTGCTGGTGCGGCAAGAAGGCCACCTGCAACGCCCGCTTCGACGAAAACGGGACGGTGCTCCGGGAGGGGGAGCAGGTGGTGCTGGGGGCCAACGACCAGTACATCGGCCTGTGCCGCAAGCACTGGCGGGAGGGCAATTTAGGGCCCGACTTCCGAAAGGAAGGCGTCTGAGGCCAGCAGGAGGCCCAGGCGGAGCCCCTCGCGGAAGCAATAGAGGCCGTGGGCTTTCATGGGGTGGTCCCGGAGGTAGTCGGGCCAAAGGTTGGGCTTGGGGTCGCAGACCCAGGCGTCGTAGAGGGCTTCGATGGCAGGGATCATGAGAACATCTCCTTAGCACGCGGTTGCGTGTATTTATAAGGATACTATATCACACGCTCTTGCGTGTGTCAAGGAGGAAAAGGGATGTTTCCGGAACGATTAAAGGCCCTGCGCAAAAAGAACGGGTGGACGCAAAGAGAGGCGGCGGAAGCCACTGGGATGTCCTATCGGGGACTTCAGGACCTGGAGGCAGGGAAAAAACCGGGCTATGACAGCCTGTTGAAGCTTGCAGATGGGTTTGAAGTGTCGGTGGACTACCTCATGGGCCGGACGGATGATCCCCGGCTGCATCAGTTGGACGAATAGGAGGCGGCGCACCTCTGTGGGAGCAAAGCATACGGCCTCATTTTTTCAGGCAAAGGAAGTGAACCCCATGCGCTGCAACCTCTGTCCCCGCCAGTGCGGAGCCCTGCGCACCGAGACCGCCGGGGAGGGCCGCTGCCGGATGCCCGGCGTGCCGGTGGTGGCCCGGGCGGCCTTGCACATGTGGGAGGAGCCCCCGATCTCCGGGACAAACGGCTCCGGTACGGTGTTTTTCTCCGGGTGCTCCCTGGGCTGCGTGTTTTGCCAGAATCACCGGATCAGTCAGGAGGATTTTGGCCGGCCGGTGACGGTGGAGCGCCTGCGGGAGATCTGCTGCGAGCTGATCGGCCAGGGGGCCCACAACGTCAACCTGGTCAACCCCACCCACTACGCCCACGTTGTGGCCCGGATGCTGGACGAGCCCCTGCCGGCGCCGGTGGTGTGGAACTCCGGCGGCTATGACCGGGTGGAGACCCTGCGCTCCCTGGAGGGGAAGATCCAGATCTACCTGCCCGACCTGAAATACCGGACCCCCGCTCTGGCAGAGCGGTACTCCGGCGCGGCGGATTACCCCGAGACTGCCGCCGCCGCCATCCGGGAGATGGTGCGGCAGACCGGACCCTATGAGCTGGGGCCGGACGGATTGCTTCGCAGAGGGGTGATCGTCCGCCACCTGATCCTGCCCGGCCGGGTGAACGAGGCCAAGGCCGTTATGGACTGGGTGGCGGAGACTTTCCCGGCGGGGACGGTGCTCTTCTCCCTGATGCGGCAGTATGTGCCTCAGGGGCGGGCGGCGGAGTTCCCGGAGATCGACCGGAAACTGCGGGCCTCGGAGGCCCGGACGGCGGCGGAGTATATGGAAAATCTGGGCCTGGAGGGCTTTGTTCAGGAGGGGGCCGCCGCCGACAGCGGCTACATTCCTCCCTTCGACCTGACCGGCGTAGAATGACGAAGGGCCCCCGGCGGATTTCCGCCGGGGGCCCTTTACGTTCAGCGGGCCACGATGACCCGGATGCAGCCGCCCTGGTCGGCGGGCTTGTCATAGTAGCCGGTGAGGGTGTAGTCCCCGCCGGACACCAGGGAGAGGGAGGAGTAATAGTAGGTGTTGCCCCGCAGCTCATAGACGGCCACCGTATCGGAGAGGGGATACGTCCGGCTGCCGGCATAGACCGTCTTGCCGTCTACGCTGGTCAGAGTCACCTCGTTCAGGTTGGCCAGCTTGACGCCGTCCGCGTCCTGCTTGAGCTGGAAGGGGCCGGTCTTGACGTTGTACAGGGTGGCGCCGGTGATGGGGGCCTGCTGGACGCCGCCGATGTCGTACTCATAGACGCCGGAGACCGCCATGCCCATATCCGTCTCGCTGATGTGGGTGAGCACACCGTAGCGGTGCATGTCGCCGGTGACCTCGTTCAGGATGAGACGGCGGACGGCGCCGTGTTCGTCCAACTGGTAGAAGCGGACATCGCTCTCCCGGAGGCTGACGCCTTTCAGGCGGGAGGGATAGACCCGCACGGCCTGGGTGTCGCCGTAGGTGTCCAGGATCTCCACGTCGTCGGCCAGGTCGTAGGAGCCCAGCCGGGTGCCGTCGGTGCTCACCTTGCCGCTGATGCCGCTGCCGCTCAGGCGGGTGACCTGGACCGAGCCGCCGTTGGTGGTCACCTGGACCAGAGCGCCCGCCTTCAGATTCTTCTGGTCCCAGCGGTAGGAGTAGGTGTTGCCGTCGGTGGCCTGGACGGTGAGGGTGGAGGCGGTATAGGGATTGCCGGAGGCGTCCTCATAAGAGGCGGTCTCCACGGCGGTCACCATGCCGTAGACGGTGGAGCTGGTCCGGACGGGATCCAGCACGGCGGCCACCTGGTTGTCCCGGCCCAGCAGGAGGGTGACCGAGTCGCCCACCCGGAAGGGGCCCAGATCGCTGAGGTCGTAGGCGGCGGCCGGGGTCTCGATGGAATAGCTCTTGCCCGCCACGGTGACCGAGGTGGGGGAGGAGGCGGGGGTGATGGCCTCGATGCTGCCGGTGACCTTGTTGGAGTACACCCATAGGGTGCGCATGGACTTGGAATAGTAGACCACATCGTTGGCGGCCACGGCGGAGAGGGTGGAGGCGGAGCCGCCCCGGTAGACCTTAGCGGTGGACAGGTCGAAGGGTAGCTTGGATTGCCAGCCGCCGCTGGCCACCACGGGGCCCTCCATAGCCGCGTTGACAAGGGCCACGGTGTTGATGGTGCCGGAGGGAGTGACCAGGTGCTCGCCGGGCTTGAGCACGTCCAGCAGGTAGGCCGAGCTGTCGGCGGTCTTGGCGGTCAGCAAATTGTAAAAGAGGTACAGCGCATCCCGCCGGGTCAGCTCCCCGTTGAAGGCGGTGGTGGGTACGCCGGTGTCCAGGCCCAGGGCCCGGTATTTGGCCATCTGACCGGCGGGATAGGCGCCGGTAAAGTCGGAGTCCCGGTAGCCCAGCAGCCGCAGGACCATGGTGACGCCCTCGGCCAGGGTGATGTTGCGGTCGGGCTCAAAGTAGCCGTAGAGGTTGCCCCGGACCAGTCCGGCGCTGACGGCGGCGGCCACATAGCCCGCAGCCCAGTGGGTACGGGGCACGTCGGGGTAGGGATCGGTGGCGGTCTCGGGGCCCACGTTGTCCCGCAGCGGGGAGGCGGCCACCACCAGCTTGGTGAATTCGGCCCGGGTGACGGCGCGGCCCAGCATCAGGTCGCCGTTTTCGTTGCCGGTCATGATGTCCAGGGCGGAGAGCACCTGGGCGGCCTCTGCCTCGGTGGGCGCCTGGGCCGCCCGGGCGGCGGGCAGCAGGGATAGAACCAGGGCCGCGCAGAGCAGGGCGCTTGCAACTCGTTTCTTCATCTTTTTCGCTCCTTCTGTCAAGTAAGGGGATGACGCGCCGGCTCAATCATACCGCAGGGCGTCGATGGGGTTGAGGCGGGCGGCCTTGTTGGCGGGCAGATAGCCGAAGAGGACGCCGATGCCTACGCTGACGCCGAAGGCGATGGCCACCGAGCCCAGGGTAGGTACGGCGGAGAAGGTGGCGTTGCCGCCCATCTGGGCCGCCATCATGCCGCCGATGAGGCCGCCGGCAAGCTGGGCCAGGCCGATGCCCACGCCGATGCCCAGCACGCCGCCGATGGCGGAGGTGGTGCCGGCCTCAATGATGAACTGGCCCCGGATATCCTTGCGCTTGGCACCCAAGGATTTGCGGATGCCGATCTCCCGGGTGCGCTCGGTGACGGAGACCAGCATGATGTTCATAATGCCGATGCCGCCCACCAGCAGGGAGATGGCGGCGATGGCCACCAGCACCAGCATCATGGTGCTCATCATGGTGTTCATGGCGTCCATCATCTCGGCGCTGGACATGACAAAGTAGGCGTCGTCGTCCTGGTAGGTCTGGAAGAGCCGGTTTTCAATGATGCCCTTGGCGGCGGTGGAGCCGGCCTTGCTGGTGCTGTTGAAGAGATAGAGGTCCACCCAGCCGGTGCCGTTGAGCCGCATGGCGTTTCCATAGGGGAGGAAGAGGATGTCGTCGCCGCTGCCCTCGGTGCCGTCGGCCTTCTGGGTCAGCACGCCGATGACGGTGAAAGGCGTGCCACGGATGGTGAGGGTCCTGCCCAGGGCGTCTCCGCCGAAGGCGTTCTGTGCCAGGTAGCTGCCGATGACGCACACGTTCTGGTAGCGATCCACGTCAACGTAGGAGAGGAACCGGCCCTGGGCCAGGGTCTCGCCGCTCATGGTCTGGTTCCGGTCGGCGTCATAGAAAAACTCGCTGACACCGTAAATGGTGGTGCGCCCAAACTCCTCCGAGCCCTGCCGCACCATGGCCTGGGTGCGCACATAGGGGCTGACGCCGGAGAGATATTGGGGATACTTGTCTACCAGAGCGTACATGTCGGCGGGGTCCACCATGCGGGAGGAGGCCCCGCCGTAGTTGTAGATCTGCACCTGGAGCAGGTTGGCGCCCAACTGCTCAAACTGCTGGTTCATCATCTGCTGCATGCCGTTGCCCAGGCTGGTGATGACGATGACGGCACCTACGCCGATGATGATGCCCAGCATGGTCAGCAGGGCACGCATCTTGCTGGTCAGCAGGGATTTGATGGCCAGGCGGAAGGACTGCGTAAAATTCATGCCCTGGCCTCCTCTCCGTCTGGCGCGTCAAAGCCCTGGATGTCGTCGATATCCTCCTCGGGCTGGACCACGGCCTTGGGGTCCCGGGCGTCGCCGTCGTAGATGATCCGGCCGTCCTGGAGCCGTACGATGCGGTTGGCCTTGACGGCGATGGAGTTGTCATGGGTAATGAGGACCACGGTGTCCCCTTCCCGGTTCAGCTTCTGGAGGAAGGAGAGCACCTCCCGGCCGGTGCGGGAATCCAGCGCGCCGGTGGGCTCGTCGGCCAGGATGACCGAGGGGTTGCCCGCCAGGGCCCGGGCGATGGAGACCCGCTGCTGCTGTCCGCCGGAGAGCTGGCTGGGCAGGTTTTTGCCCTTGTCCGTCAGGCCCACCCGGGACAGAGCGCTCATGGCCCGTTCCCGACGCTCCGCGGCGTCCACGCCGGCATAGAGAAGGGGGAGTTCCACGTTCTCCAGCACGTTCAGCTTGGGGATCAGGTTGTACTGCTGAAAGATAAAGCCCAGCATCTTGTTTCGGATCTCGGCCTGGTCGTCGTCGTCCATGGTGGACACGTCCACGCCGCCCAGGTGGTAGGTGCCGGAGGTGGGCACGTCCAGACAGCCGATGATGTTCATGGCAGTGGACTTGCCCGAGCCGGAGGAGCCCACGATGGCCACAAATTCGCCTGGGTCGATGGCCAAGCTCACGCCGTCCAGGGCGTGGACGGTCTCGTCGCCCATCTGGTAGATCTTGTAGACGTCCTTGAGTTCAATGAGGTGTTCCATATTATCTGATCACCCCGTTATCAGCCCCAGGGGTTGGCGGAAGCGGCGTTCTGGATAAAGACGGTCTCGCCCTCCTCCAGCCCCGAGAGGACCTCGATGAAGGATTCGTCGTTCCGGCCCAGGGTGACCTCCCGGTCCTCCAGCTTGGAGGGGTCGGCCAGGCTGCCCGCCTCGTCCAGCGCGCCGGGGCCCGCCACCTTGACGAGGCTGACGCCGTTCTGGCCCCGGCTTACTGCCTCCACGGGGATGCACAGCACCTGGCCGGCGTCCTCCACAATGATGCGGGCGGAGATGTTCATGCCCGGCTTCAGCTCCTGGGGGGAGCCGTCAATACGCACGGTGACGGGGTAGGTGGTGACGCCGTTGGAGGTAGTTCCGTTGATGTTCACTTTGTCCACCGTGCCGGTAAAGCTCTGGCCGTCCAGCGCGTCGGAGGTAATCTCCACCTGCTGACCCACCTGAATCTTGTTGATGTCCAACTCGTGGATGTTGATGTCAAAGGTGAGGGCGGACAGGTCGTAGATGACGGCGGGGTAGGTGACGCCGCTGGTGGAGCCGGTGGTGGCGTCGATGTTGTCCCCCACGTCGTAGTTTTTCTCGATGACCTCGCCGTCGATGGTGGAGGTGATGGAGTAGTCCTCCAGCTTGTCTCTGGCGTTCTGGAGGGTCAGCTCGGCGGTCTTGACCTGGATGGCGGCATTTTGGATCTGCGTGTCCATATCGGTCTCGTCAAAGCCGCCGATGACTTGGTCCAGGAAGACCCGGTCCCCCTCCTGGACGGTGAGGCTCTTGAGTTCGCCGGAGGTCTTGGCCACCACCTGCTTGCTCTCTGCGTAGGCAAAGGTGCTGCTGGCGGCGCTGGCGGAGCCGTTGATGGTGGCCGAGCCGCTGGAGGTGTTGTCCAGCGCGCCGGGGTTCACCAGCCGGATGGTGACCGGCCGGACCAGGGTGCCGCCGGGACCCACCTCGTCGGTGGCGGCGATGGAGTCCACCGTGCCGTACAGGGTGTCCAGGGCACCGTCCACGCTGACCAGGGCCTGCTGGCCCACGGAGATGGAGGCCGCCTGGACGGAGTGGAAGGGAACGGTGAGCTTCAGGTTGTCCCGGTCCAGGATGTCGGCGATGGGTGCGCCCGCCGACACCATGTCCCCCTGGTCCACATACAGCTTGGTGACCACGCCGGCGGCGGTGGCCTTGACGGTGGCGTTTTTCTGGCTGTCGGACTGGTTCTTGAGGAGCTGGCTGTAGTTGAGGCGGGCGGACTCCAGACTCAGCTCAGCCTGCCGGATGGAGGCCTCCACGTCCTTGGAGTCGATACGGAAGAGCAGATCGCCCTTGTGGACGGTCTGACCCTCCTCGAAGGGGGCCTCCAGCACCTCGCCCTGGATCAGGGTGGTCACCTTATAAGAGTGGATGGGCTCGATGGTGCCGGTGCCGGAGACGGAGACCAGCAGCTCCTGCCGGGCGGCGACGGCGGGTATGTAGGAGCCCGCGGCCATGATGCTGCCAGTGCCGGAGCAGCTTTTGAACAGAAAGACCACCAGGGCGGCCAGCACCGCCAGGATGATCAGACGCTTGATCCACTTGCGCCGCTTTTTAGACGCAGGAGATTTGATTTTGGGCTTCTGCGCCGTCTCCCGGGTGGGAGTGACGGCCGCTTCGACCGCGGGTTTTTGCTTGACGACAGTTTGTTCCATGTTGCCGACTCCTTTACGAATGGGATATGTACCTTTCCCGATGCCCCTTTACGATACCAGAGAAAGATGAAGGGAAGGGAAGAGGAAACCTTAAATTTTCATAAAATTTTTCAAGGACCTCAACTGTTTATACTGGGTATAATATATATGCACAGGAAAATCAAAAAGTCAAGAGAAATTTCTGGGTAAGAATGTATAAGCTGGAAGCAGCCTGTCCACAATAGGACCGGAGGTGTTTCCAACCAATGAAAAAACGACCTTTTGTGGAACGGATTGGCGACTTTATGGCGGGAAAGGGCTTTTACATAGTCCTGTTCCTCTGCGTCGCCGCAATTGGAATCTCGGGCTATTATCTCTTTTCCTCTCTGAATCTGGGAGACGGCGGCAATACCGCCGTGGCGGGGCCCATCCAGGTGGTGGTGACCCCCTCCCCCTCCCAGTCGGCCACGCCCCAGCCGGTGAAGCCATCGGTCTCCCCCCAGGCTTCGCCCAGCCCGGGCACGGCTGCCCCCGCAACCATGCAGCCGTCCGGCAGCCCGGCAGTTTCGACCAGCCCCGCCCCGGCCCAGACGCCTGCGGCCCCAACGGTCTTTACCTGGCCGGTGAAGGGGGAAGTCATTGCGGATTATTCCCTGGAGGTGCTGGCCTATGACGAAACCATGGGCGACTGGCGCACTCACTCGGGTCTGGACATTGCGGCCAGCCTGGGCACGGAGGTGCTGGCTGTCTCGGCGGGCACGGTGGCGTCCATTGAGGACGACGTGCTGATGGGGACCACCATCGTGGTGGACCATGGCGACGGGCTGAAAAGCGTCTATGCCAACCTGGCCGCCACCCCTGCCGTTCAGGTGGGAGACGCGGTTCAGACGGGGGCCGTCCTGGGCGCGGTGGGGGACACCGCCGCGGCGGAGGCCGCCAAGGCCCCTCATCTCCACTTTGAGATGATCCGGGGGGATGAGCCGGTGGACCCGGCCTCCTTCCTGCCCCAGCACACGCCTTGAACAAGAAAGCGCGCGCACGGATACCGTGCGCGCGCTTTCTTGTCAACCGGACGAAAGGGCGCGGTGGTGGAGAGGAGTATAGGTCAGGCGGTCCTGGATGCGCTCCGACTGCATCAGAGTGATGCGACGCACCTTTGTACCCATGGGCGGCAGGGAGCGGGCAAAGGCCGCCCGGTCAAAGCCTGGGGCGGGGACCACCTGACGGCCCAGGGTGAGATGAGGGCGGAAGGGGCGGCGTTCCAGAACAAAGCCCGCCGCGCTCAGCTCCTCGGTGAGCTGCCGGTGCACCTCCAGCAGGGCGGGAGAGGGCTCTATGCCCAGCCACCAGAGATCACCATCCCGCTGGCGAAACAGGCCCGGGGCCCCAATCTGGAGATCAAAGCCCGGAGCCGACACCCGATCCATGGCGGCCTCAGCGGCGGCCCGGCGTTCGGTCTCGCCCAGAAAGGCCAGGGTGAGATGAAAATTGTCCGTCAGGGTGAATCTGCCGCGCAGACACTGGCCCTGCAGCCGCCCGGCGGCCTGACGGAGCTGTTCCCGCAGCGGCGCGGGAAAGGAGACGGCGATGAACAGACGCATAAAATCCCCCTTTGCTATTGGTCCTGCTGCGGCCATTATAGCAAAGGGGGATGCGGTGCGCAATGGGGGGACAAGGGATCAGGACTCCATGTGACGGCCCAGGAAGCCGGCAATGGTCTGCGCCAGCTTATAATCGGTCTCGCTGCTCTGGATCTCGCTGTCGGTGCCGGCAAAGAGCACGCAGCCCAGCACATCGCCCTCGGAAAGAATGGGCGCGGCACAGGAGATCACATATTTGTCGCTGTCCTCGCACAGCGGAAGGGGGGGGGCGCCAGGCTTGAACTGATAGATCTGGCGGCCTTCCATGATCTGTTCCAGTTCAGGGGAGACCCGCTTGTCGGCCAGTTCCCGGCGGGCCGCTCCGGCCACGGCGATGCAGGCGTCCCGGTCGGTGATGACGGCGATCTCGCCGGTAGTTTTGTTCAGGGTCTCGCACATCTGCCCGGCAAAGTCGCCGAGCCCTCCCATGAGGGAGTATTTTTTGAAGATGACCCCTCCATCCTTGTCGGTGTAGATCTCCAAGGGGTCGCCCTCGCGGATACGCATAGTACGGCGGATTTCCTTGGGAATGACCACGCGGCCCAGGTCATCGATCCGCCGCACGATACCAGTTGCTTTCATATATAGAATTCCTCCTGCGGTCTTGTTGTTCTAGACAAAGCTAGTATTTGCAGGATTCTTTTCCCTATGCGACAGGCAGCGCTGGTATCCTCTGGAAGGGTGCGGCGCATTTTTTATTTACATACAAGGAGAAGCGGAACATTCAGCCAGACGCTGCAGAATGGGCCGGTCAGCGGGACAGAAGGTGTAGTTGGGGATCTCGGCGGGGGTGACCCACCGTAGATCGTTGTGTTCCAGCAACCTGGGGACGCCTCCGGCAAGGGCGGCGTGGAACAGAGTCAGATGGACCGTAAGGTCCGGATAAGCGTGGACCACATCCATGAAGGGCTCGCCCACCGATACCGTTACATCCAGCTCCTCCCGGCACTCCCGCGCCAGCGCCTGCTCCGGGGTCTCCCCGGGCTCCACCTTGCCGCCCACAAACTCCCACAGCAGGCCCCGGGCCTTGTGGGCCGGTCGCTGGCAGATCAAAAACCGTTCGCCCTCCCAGATGAGGGCCGCCACGACTTCTGTCATCATTTTTCCTCCTTACGGCGCGTTCCACGCGGTCAAATTCACAAGAAAAATCATAATCCCTTTGGGGAGCCCTGTCAATTGGTACGAAGCAGACGGCACAGGCTTGTCCGACAGGGGGAATTGTGCTATCCTGATGGGCAAACAGAGAAAGAGGCGATGTGGGATGACACGGGAGCTGAGAGCCGCCCTGTTGGGGTTGTCCGCCTATAAGGCGCTGAGGGAGGAGCCCCTGCTGAAGGCGGTGGGAAATCTGCTGGACGGACTGGCGGCGGGCCGGGGCGAGGAGGCGCTGGGGGCCTACACCGACGTGGTGCTGGCGCTGCAGGAGGCCGGTGCCCACGGTATGGGCGACGGGCTGCTGGCGCTGCTGCGCTACCGGGAGACCCCCTATCCCCGGGCGCTGACCGGCCCGGCGGGGGCGGACGCGGTCCTGGAGGCTGCGGCCCGGCGGGATGTGAACGTCCTGAAGCGGCTGCGCGGGCTGGACTGCGGGGCGGTGCTGGAGAAGCTGACCGGCCTGCTGGGACCGGAGTTCGCTCCCGTGCTGGAGGAGCTGCCCCGCTGGCAGGCGGGGGCGGATTTCGACTTTGACGGGCTCACCGCCTTCTACCGGGAGCACGGGGCGGGACTCTTCGCTCGGTATCGGGCCTTCGTGTGGACCGACGGCGCCCTCATTCCCGTACACGAGCCCGACTGCCCTGACGAGGAGGAGATGATGGGCTATACCCTCCAGCGGGACCAGGTCATCGCCAACACCCGGGCCCTGCTGGAGGGCCGCCGGGTCAACGACGTGCTGCTCTACGGCGACAGCGGTACCGGCAAGTCGGCCACGGTGAAGTGCCTGCTGTCGGTGCCGGACTTCGGCAATCTGCGGCTCATCGAGGTGCAGAAGGAGGGCCTGCGGGATATGCCGGCCCTGATCCGCAGCCTGCGGGGTCGGCAGCAGAAATTCATCCTCTTCATCGACGATCTGGCCTTTGATCAGGATGATAACACCTACTCGGTGGTCAAGACCATTCTGGAGGGCGGCCTGGAGAAGCGGCCGGACAACGTGGCCATCTATGCCACCTCCAATCGGCGTCTGCTGGTGCGGCAGACCTTCAGCGACCGGGCGGGGGACGAGGTGGACATCCGAGAGACCATTGCGGAAAAAACCGCCCTGTCCGATCGCTTTGGACTGCGCATTCCCTATCTGGCCCTGAACAAGGCGGAATTCCTGGAGCTGATCGAGCAACTGGCCGACCAGGCGGGGGTGAGCATGGACCGGGGCGAGCTGATGCGGGAGGCGGTCAAGTGGGACATGAAATTTCCGGGTCGAACCCCCAGAGGGGCACGGCAGTTCATCGCCAGCCTCAGCGCACGATAAACATCAAACGTCCGGCGGACCGCAAAGGTCCGCCGGACGTTTGGCGTTTTATCATGGGCTTACAGGATGGCGTAGAGCATCTTGGCCACTTCGCTGCGCTTGACGGGGTCGTTGGGGCGAAGCTGGTTGTCGTAGCCGGAGATGACCCCCTGCCCCACCAGGGACTGCACGTGGGACCGGGCCCAGCCTGCCACGGATGCGGCGTCGTTAAAGGTGAGGGCGGCCAGGGGATAGCCCTTGGGCTGGATGCGGCCCAGGATGGTCATGGCCTCGGCCCGGCTGATGGTCTCGGTGGCCCGGCTCACCAACTGTCCGCCCTCCAGGCTGCCCTTGAGGATGCCCAGGGAGTAGGTGGCCTTCATGCCGCCCAGCATCCAGGACGGGATGGACGCCAGGTCCGCGAAGGGGAGCTCCACGCCGGCGTAGTCGTCCGGGTTCAGCCCCATCCAGCGGGTGACCATCAGGGCGAACTCGCCCCGGGTGATGTTCTTCTCCGGCTGGAACTGGAGCCCCTCGGTGGTCTCCACCCCGTTGGTCACGCCCATGTCATAGAGATAGGTGGTATACGCCCGGGCCCAGTGGGTGGTCATGTCCACGAAGGGGCCGGTGTAGCCAGGGGCCTCCGGGTCAGTGGAGGAAGCGGGCTGGATGTCATGGGAGGCCCGGCCGATGTTGCCACTCTGGTCGGCGGCGGTGACGGTGAGCCGGTGGAGCTTGCCGTCGGCCGCGGGCAGCTTGGCGGTGAGGGCGGACTTGGAGGCATCCCACTGGAAGTCCAGCACCCGGCCGTCCAGCGTCAGGGTCAGGGAGGCGGCGGCGAAGCTCTGGTCCACGTTGTCGCTGACCGTGGCGGTGACTGCGGTGCCCGAGACCTTGAGGGTCACAGTGGGCGCGGTCTCGTCCACGAAGTCCTCGTTGGCGGTGGTGATCTGGTCCAGCCACAGGGTGCCGGAGGAGACGCCGCTGCCGCCGTAGACCACGTTCAGGGCGCTGAGGGTACGGGCATTCTCCGGCAGGGCGGTGCTGAGGCGCTTCCAGCCGGAGAAGTCCAGGCCGGTGAGGACCACGTCGGAGGTCTCGCCCGTCTGGCTGGTGATGGTGGCGGTCAAGGCGTTGCCGGAGCCGTCGCCGTAGACCCAGAGGTTGAGGTAGCGCTCGCCCTCAGCGATGGGCAGGGCGGAGGAGAGGACGGCGGTACCGCCCGCGGAGGCGTCATAGTCCAGCTTGCCGCTCTGCCGGCCGAAGCGGACGTAGTCCGAGGCGGTCTCGGCCGAGAGGGAGGCGGCGCTGGTGCCGGTAAAGGCGGTGAGATCCCCCTCGAAGTCCTCCAGCTCCAGAATGTGGCCGGCCACAGTGACCGGGACGGTGACCGTTCTGCCTCCGGCGGTGGCGGTGAGATTGCCGGTGGCCGTCTTGGGGCCGGCGGTAAAGACGCCGTTTTCATCCACCGTGCCCACGGCCGGGTCCGCCGACCAGGTGTAGCAGGTATCCTGAGACATCAGGGAGAGGTTTCGATAGGTGGCGCTGGCCTTCAGGTCCACGCTCTGGTTGGGCTCCAGGGCCAGACTGGTGACGGCGGCGCCGGTGGTCTCATTGGACAGGGTGATGGAGCTGGGGGTGCGGAACACCGTCATGGTGGCCTGGCCGGATGCCCGGCCCGCCGTGGCGGTGACCTGGACGGCGCCGCCCGCCTCTCCGGCGGTAAACACGCCGGCGGAGGAGACGGTCCCATCCCCGTTGCTGATGGACCAGGTCACATTGCCGCTGTCGCTCATGGGGTAATAGGCGCTGTCCATGACCGTGGCGTACAGGGGGACGCTGGCCCCGGAGAGGAGCAGGGAGTCGTAGGGCGAGACATAGACATGGTCGGCCTCGCCGGTGGGCTGCAGCTTGGCGATGAGGAACAGGCCGGTGCTCACCGCCCGCAGGCCGCCGGACTGGGAGGGCTTGTTGACGATCTCCATGCTGTCCTTGGTGGGCAGGGTGGCCCCCAGGGTGGTGGAGCCGCCGCCGTCCAGGCCCACCACGTCCACGCAGCCCAGCTCGATCATCCGCTGGGCCACCTGGGTGAGGGAAGCCCCCACGCTGTAGCCGGGCTGGCTGCCGTCGATGGCGTAGATGACCACGGTGCCGTCGGCCTTGATGCCTACGGCGGTGCGGGGGGTGGCGGTGGAGCCGGTGTTGGGGCCAATCTGGCCGTTGGTGACGATGCGGTAGAAGCCGCCCAGAGCGGTGACGGCGTCGTTCCAGCGGGTGTCGGTGCTGGTTACGTCGATGTCCACCGTATCGCCGGGCTTGAGGCCGGCGGCCATGTCCACCAGCCACTGGTTGTTGGCCTTGTTGATGGTCAGCACCATCTTACCCTCGGGGATGGCGATGGAGCCGGTGGACTCCAGTACCTGCTCCACCACGCAGGAGACGCGGCCCCCCACCTGGAGCTGGTCGGTCTGGACCAGGGTGGCGTTGATCTCGGAGACCTCGGTGGTCTCGCCGGTCCGCTCTTCGGCCTCCAGAGCCTCGGAATCCGCCGCGTCGGGGGCCGTCTCGCCCTCCCCTGCGGCCCGGTCCTCCGTTTGATCCTCGGAGCGCTCCACGGGCTTGCCGTCGTGGCCGGACACATCCAGGTCCACGTCCACCGACTCGCCCAGATGGTCGGTGACGGGGGAGAGGATGACGTCGATGCCGGGGCTGGTGTGCTGGGTGGTCTTGCTGTAATCGTCGGTATAGAGGTAGTAGCCGCCGGGGGTGCTGTTGCTAAGGGCGGTGCGGGTCTTGTTCACGTCGGTGACCTGAAGGGTATAGCCGGAGAAGGTGGCGGTCACCGAGATGGCGGGCCAGCCGATGAAGGCGGAGCCGTCCTCCCGGAAGCCCACGGCGTAAAAGCCGCCGGAGGTGGAGCGGAGAACCCCATCGGAGATGAGCACGCCCAAGGTGTTGCCGGTGGACATGTCATAAAAATCGCCGTTGACGCCGCCCACCACCCGGTAGCCCTGGGACTCCAGGCTTTGGGCCATGGCGGACAGGGTCTGCTTGTCCAGCACCTTGTCGCCGTAGACCACCGCCGGGTAGACGCCGGAGCCGGGGGAGTATGTAAAGTAGCGTTCGGTGCGCAGGTCGGACTTGGAATTGCTCCAGAAGATCTGGCGGGTCAGCTCCACACCGGGGGCCAGGCTCACCGTGCCGGTATGCAGGTCGTCGCCAAGTGCCTCAGACGCGGCGGCCATGGGGGTGAGCCCCAACAGCAGCGCCAGGGTGAGGGCCGTGGCCCGTCGAAAGAATTGCCTCATAGTCTGCCTCCAAAACAGTCGCATGGGTGGGTGTGATCCCCCCTATCCTACCACACCCCTGCGGCCTTTGTAAACAAGCCCGGCCCGCCAAATCCTGTCGATTGGGACGATGTTAGCAAAGTGTTAGAAAGCAGAGCGGACAAAACCGGGGGAGGCGGTGCGCGCACCGCCTCCCCCGGTTCGAGAGCTCAAATCTCCTGGTCCCGCTCCCGCCGGACCCTGGGCAGGGTGGTCTCCAGCGTGGCGCTCTTCTGGAGCTCCAGCAGCTCGCCGATGAGCTGGTTGGAGACCAGAAAGCCCTGGGGCGTCAGCCGCCAGCGCTGGCCGTCCCGGGCGGCCCAGCCCCGGTGCTCGTATTCAGCCAGCTTTTGCTCGATGGGATCAAAGTTCATGAAGTACTCCCGCCGGTACTCCCACTCCTCGATCCCCCAGGTGGTCCGCAGGCGCAGCATCAGATACTCCCCTGAGCGCTCCCGCTTGGGGATGAGGTCGTCCTCGTCGATGATGGGACCGCCGTTGAGCACCCCGTCGATGTAGGCGTCCAGGTCCCGGACGAAGGAGAACCGGCGGCCGCCGAAGTCGGAGTGGGCGCCGGGGCCAAAGCCCAGGTAGGGGCGGGTGAGCCAGTATTTCAGGTTGTGCCGGGACTGAAAGCCGGTCTGGGCAAAGTTGGAGATCTCGTACTGGTGGTAGCCCGCAGCCTCCAGCCGCTCTACCCCCCACAGGTACATGTCGGCCTGCTCGTCGTCGGTGGGCAGGACCTCACCCCGCTGGACTCGGCCGCAGAGGGGAGTGCCCTCCTCCACCTTCAGGCCGTAGCAGGACAGGTGCTCTGGCTGGAGGGCGATGGCCTGCTCCACCGAGTCCTGCCAGCGGGCCATATCCTGACCGGGCAGGCCGTAGATCAGGTCCAGAGTGAGGTTTTTGACCTTGGCCTCCCGGATGGCGGCCACCGCCTGCCGGGTCTGCTGCCAGGTGTGGGCCCGGTGGAGGGCCTCCAGCTCGTCGTCGTGGGCCGACTGCATCCCCAGAGAGACCCGGTTCACGCCCGCCCGGCGCAGGCGGACCATGCTCTTTTTGTCCACGCTGTCCGGGTTGGCTTCCAGGGAGATCTCGGCGTTGCCCGCCACCTCAAAGCGTTTTTTTACGGCGGAGAGGAGCTCCCGCAGGCGCTTTTCCCCGTAAAAACTGGGGGTGCCGCCGCCGAAATAGACGGTGTCCACCAGATAGCCCTTGGCCTGGGGAGCCGTCTCCTTCAGATGGGCCAGCAGGGCCTTTTGATAGGCGTCCATGCGGGCTTCCCGCTCCGGCAGGGAGTAAAAGTCGCAGTAGTCGCATTTGCTCTTACAGAAGGGAATGTGGATGTAAAGGCCCAGTTGCCTGCCCATAGTGGTCCCACCTTGCTTTTCGTTCCGGATGTTTTCTTATTATAATGCGTACGAAACAAAGGCGAAGGCCATGAATCCCAAGGCTTTCAAGGCCAACTGGCTTTGTTCAGGTGCAAGGTTTTCTGGCTCATTTGCCAGAAAACCTTGCACCTTCCGCTGGAGCAATCCGGCGCTCCAGCGGAAATACGCATTGTAACAATGCCTCAATTGCATCAAAAGGGCTGTTTATAGCCCATTTTGATGCACTTATGCGGCAGTGGCCGCACGAATAAACCGCTTGGCGGTTTATTCAGTAGACATTATTATATACGTTTTGCACCCGGCATGCAATGCGGCAATTGTGAATTTAGTGGCCTGGACTTGGATCTTTGCGCCATCTGTGCTATACTTTGCAGATCCCAAAGAGAGGAGGCGGTCCTGTGGCAGAGAAGCGGACCGGGCGGCGGCTGACCTGGATCGTCACGCCCCAGCGGGACGGCCAGAAGGTGGACACCGTGCTGCGCAGGGAGCTGGGGTTGTCCGGCACGGTGGTCCGGCGGGTCAAGTGGCTGCCTGACGGCATCCTGCTGGACGGTCAGCGGGTCTATACCAGCCAGCGGGTACGGATAGGACAAGAGCTCTCCGTCCTGGTGGGGGAGGCGGCCCTGCGCAGCGGCCTGACTCCGGTTCCTGGCCCTCTTGACATCGTCTACGAGGATGAGGACCTGCTGGTAGTCAATAAGGCACCCGGCGTGCCCAGCCACACCGGACCGGGCCACTATAACGATACGCTGGGTAATTTTTTGATGAATTATTACCAGAAACAAGGCGTTTTTGCCGACTACCACCCGGTCCACCGGCTGGACAAGGGGACCTCGGGGCTGATGGTGGTAGCCAAGCACCCCCACGCCCAGGAGCGGCTGAAGGAGCAGCTCCACACCGGGGCCTTTCGGCGCATCTATCTGGCGGTGTGCGAGGGCAGGCCGGAACCGGAGGCCGGCGTGGTGGACGCCCCCATCGGCCGGGTGGAGGGCTCCCTGCTGGCCCGGGAGGTCCGGGCGGACGGCCAGCCGGCCCGGACCCGTTACCGGGTGCTGCGGACAGGGGCGGGCCGGGCCCTGCTGCGGCTGGAGCTGGAGACGGGACGTACTCACCAGATCCGGGTCCACATGGCCCATCTAGGACACCCCCTTACCGGAGATTTCCTCTACGGGACCGAGGATACGGCGCTGATCCGCCGGCCCGCCCTCCACTCGGCGGAGCTGGAGCTGGTGCAGCCTCTGACCGGGGTGCTCATCCGGCTCCGCGTCCCTCTGCCGGAAGATATGGAGCAGCTTTTGCATTAATAAGGAGGCAGCGGCAAGTGCCGCTGCCTCCTCTTAGTGATACAGGGCCGCGCCCTCCGCCGTCAGCTTGTCCCGCCAGATGTCCCGAAGGGTCTCCAGGTCGGCGCGAAAGGCCGCGTCGGTCTGGCCGGGGCCGCGCTCCAGCGTCTCCAGCACCTCGAAGGTGAAGGAATCCGGTCCAAAGACGCGCCAATCCCGGGCCAGCGCGGCGTGGACACAGGCGCCGGTGGAGACGGAGAAGGCGAAGCGGTTGCGCTGCCCCTCCGGGTTGGGGGCGGCCAGCAGGAGGGTTCGTCCCGCGGCGGGGCACCGGATGGCGCACACGCCTCCGACAATGGGGCGCTGTTTATAAGCGGCCAGAAGCTGCCGCTGCGGTTCCGTTCTGGCCATGTCAGTACCCCAGCTCCTTCACCAGCCGACCCAGCACCGCCAGGCGTTCCCCCAGCAGCTCTCCATCCCGGGCCAGCGCGTCCCGGAAGAGGGCCAGATCCTCGTCGATGTGGTCGTTCTCGGTACAGACCGTCACCGACATGGCGTCGCCCTGAAGCCCCACCCGGTCGATGAGGGGGTGCTCCGGGTCGTAGCCCTTGGGGTACTGATAGGCGTCCTCCCGCAAGTAAAGCTGGGCCCGGCAGGTGAGGATGGCCAGGTCCAGCACCCGGTGGAGGGGCAGCTCCTCCGACTGGCGGGACCATTTTTCCCCGGTGTAGCGCCAGACCTTGGCGGAGATGTCCACCTTGCCCCGATCGTTCCACTGGGCCAAACCGAGGGAGAGGCCCTTCGCGTCGCTTTGATAGGCGGTTCGGCCGTCAATGTGCTCATAGTCCTCGACGGTGATGACCGGCTTGTGCTTGAGCGTGGTTGGGATGTGCATGTCTATCGCTCCAATCAGTAATTTACTAATATAGTAAATAAGCAATTTAGTAAAATAAGAATACCACGCATGTTTTTCGCTGTCAAGGGGCAAACTAGCGCCGAGCAAAAGGAGGAAGATTCCATGGATATGACCAACAAGGAATACGGCCAGTATGTCAATGCAAAATCCAAGCCCTCGCCGCTGGGCCGGGATATGCTGTGGGCCTTTGTGGTGGGCGGCTTGATCTGCACCGTCGGACAGGCGCTGCTCAACCTCTATCAGAACGCCGGCATGGGCCGGGACGACGCGGGAAGCGCCGTATCCATGACCCTGATCTTCGCCGCCGCCCTGCTCACCGGGCTGGGGCTGTTCGACAAGCTGGCCAAGCGGGCAGGCGCCGGCACGCTGGTGCCCATCACCGGCTTTGCCAACGCCATGGTCTCGCCCGCCCTGGAGTTCAAAAGCGAGGGTATGGTCACTGGCACCGGAGCCAAGCTGTTCACGGTGGCAGGGCCGGTGCTGGTCTTTGGCATCAGCGCCTCTATCCTCTACGGGCTGATCCTGCTGCTGTTTTTCCGGGGCTGACGGGTCCGGCGGCGCGGTCCGCCGGTACATAGAAGGGGCGGCGCCCCTCAAAAGATTTTTGGGTCGATCGCACAAAAACTATTGACAAATACAAAATGAAGTCGTACAATATATCCAGAAAGGAAGAGGTGAGTCCCATGTACTAGACCTCAAAAAACCTTTTGACGGACGCAAATCCAATCAGGCGTCTGCCGCGAAACGAGTCCTAAGGTCCAGAAAACGATCCATTCCATCGGCAAATTCCGGAACAAGGCTCACTCGAGTGAGAAGCACACGGCAAACCTCTCGCGAAATATCGCAGTCGACGGAAACCGCATGTGCATGTGTTGTTGACCTGGTAACTTGCAAAAGAAGGATCACTCCCCTGGCACCGGATTCCGGACGCACCATTCTGCAGAAAGTACGAGGTAGACAATTTGGTAGAAATTCAGAACCACGGATAGCCCCTCGGTCACGCTGGATGGCCGAGGGGCTGGGTTTTGTTTGGGCGCGGAAACGCGCTCTTTTTGATACGGAAGCATTGAAAAGCGGATTGCGGGCCGGGCCTGCGTTGTCATGATTTGTAACGGAATGTAGCCGGATATACGCGCTTTCCCGGACGGGCTGTGGTAAAATGAGGCCAGTAAGGAGGTACTTGCATGAAGAAACTGACACCTGTTTTGCTCGTGCTGGCGCTGCTGTGCGCCTGCGCGCCCCAGGGCGGCCGGAGCTCGTCCGGCCCTGCCGCGACGCCCACCCCCACGCCGGGCGAGACCTTTGTGTTTACCCGGGAGAATTTTCCGCGGCTGGACGGCTCCACCGCCACGGTGCCCTTAGGCGAGGCCATCGCCTCGGTGCTGCTGGGGGAGAGCCGGGAGAACGTGGCCGACCTCATCCATTTCTCCAAAACGACGGGGGCCTATAATGCCCTGATGGCCGGTGAGGCCGACCTTCTGGTGGTGGCCGAGGCCGGTGAGGCCACCTATGCCCAGCGGGACGAGCAGGGGCTGGAGTGGTCCCAGGAGCCCATCGCCACCGAGGCGCTGGTCTTTATGGTCAACGCCGACAATCCGGTGGACAGCCTCACCGTGGAGGAGATCCAGAAGATCTACACCGGAGAGATCACCAACTGGAGTCAGGTGGGTGGGGAGGACCGGGAGATCGTCCCCTTCCAGCGCAATAAGGGCGGCGGCAGCCAGGCCATCATGGAAAAAGAGGTCATGGGGGATCTGGAGATGATGCAGCCCGCCAATACCGAGTATTTCATCGGCACCATGGAGGGACTCATCGAGGCGGTCCGCTCCTTTGACGGCTCTCCCGCCGCCATCGGCTATACCGTCTACTACTACGCCGAGGACATGAACATGGCCGACGGACTGAAGCTGCTGAAGGTGGACGGGGTGGAGCCCAACGACGATACCATCCGGTCCGGGGCTTATCCCTTCCGCACCTTTTACTACGCCGTGATGAACGCCGGCGAGCCGGAGGACGGCCCCACCGCCATCCTCTATCGGTGGCTTCTGAGCCCGGAGGGCCAGAAGCTGGTGGACCACGAGGGCTATGTCGCAGTGTTGGCCCCGGAGGAATAACGGAACGATGAAAACCAGAAAGGCCGGAGGCATTGCCTCCGGCCTTTCTGGTTTTTCAGGAAGAGAGGGTGTAGTATTGTGTAAACAACCAGACGATGTTGCTCTCCTTACCATCCAGGGTAAAGACCCAGGTAGCGGGTTCATCATGGTCGGTGCCCTCCATGGTGAATACACAGCGGGTACTGGTAAACTCCACCACCGCCAGGGTATCCCGGTCGGCGGTGTAGGGCCAGTACGAGCGCTGGATGGCGTCCTGCCGCATCCACAGCCTGCCGTCCCGCTCCAGCAGGAGACCGTCGGGGGTATAGACATACTGCTGCATGATCCGGACGGCCAGCTCCCGGGGAAAGATGAAATAGAGCTGGGACAGCACCTGATCATCCACCCGCAGATCGGGGTGCCACTTCTCGTAGCCCGCCAACTGGAGCCACACCACGCCCGCTCCGTCGGTGTAGGTATCCCCGGTGCATGGGGCGGCGCCGGTGAGCCAGCCCAGAGCCTCGTCGGCCAGATCCAGGTGGTACTGGACAAAGAGCATTTCCCCGGCGGCCGTGAGGGCCTCGTCCCCCCTGGACTCTCCGATGGTACGGAGGGCGTCAGAAAGCAGCAGGGGCGCGGGGCCGTCGATCCAAGGCCCGGCGTCGGCCAAAAAGGTGAAGTTGCCCTCCCGGTTCAGCACCGCCAGCAGGGAGTACGGGCCCTCGTGGAAGAGCCCATCCTCATCCACATACTGGCCGCCCACCAGAGGAACGCCGTCCGGGTCCTCCACCGGCACGCCCACGTCATAGGAGAAGGCATCCACGGTGGCGTTCTCAAACAGGCCGCTGTAGCTGCCGGCCCAGGCCAGATGGGTGAGCTTGGCCCCGCTGATGTCGGGTACCAGATCCCGGGCCAGTTCAAAGACCGGATCGGGCACGTCGAAGGTGTTTGCGGCCTGGACGGAAGAGGTGCAGGCTACCAGCCCTCCGGCCAGCAGCGTGAGGGCCAGGGTCAGGGCCACCAGCGGGGTCCCCCGGCGTTTGACCCCGGTGAAGAGGTTGCACAGCCGCTCCTGGACAGCCCGGGTCCCGCCCCGGAACTCGGTGGTGAAGGGGGTGCGGGGGGCGATACGTCTTTCCTTCATAGAGTCTGCTCCTTTCAATCGCCGGTGGGAGAGTCCGGGTTGTGCCCATCCCAGGTCAGGGGAACTTCCACCCCCCAGACTCCGCGGCGGTTGGATACCACAAAGTGATAGTGATCGGACCCGTCGCTCCCGACGGTCTGACCGTGAAAGGCCAGCTCCACCTCCCAGGCGTCACAGGTGGACACCGAGGTGTAGCAGGCAGGAAGCTGGTCGATGTGGGCCAGAAAGAGCTCCCGCGCCCGGGCGGCCCGCTCCCCCTCTGGGGCAGACACCTGGCCGGGGGCATCGAAGGCGGCGGCGTCCAGCAGCTCCCCCACGGTAAAGCCGTTTTCCTCCGCCAGCCCGGTCCAGACGTCCAGATTGAGGGCGGTGTACTCCGCCTCGGTGATCTCCTCTCCGGTGGCGCGCAGGACATAGGCCGGGCGGGTCTCCACGCTCTCGGTCTGCTCCATGGCGTAGGTCACGTGGTCCCAGGCGCCGGAGCCGAAGGCGGAAACCGCCGCGTCGTAAAGCCGGTCCCCCGGTCCGGCCGCGATGAGCCCGGCCAGGTAGGCGTCCGCCGCGGCCTCCTTGTTGACGTTGGTTTCGTCCACCGTTCCGATGACCGCCTGGACGTATTGGGCCAGCAGGGTGTCGGTGTCGGGTGTGGTGAGAGTATAGGCAATCGCGCCCTCCAGAATTTGGTCGGCCAGACCAGGGACCGGCGCGCACAGGTCCCGGATGGACTGGGCCCAGCCCTCGCCGTCGGCGGCGCTTTTCACGGAGCGGAAGCGGCCGGAGGAGCCGTCCCCCGCTACCGTGATGGCGGCGGGGCCCCCGCCCCCGCCGCTGTTGGCCCCCCGGGTGGCCAGAAAGTCGTAGTAATAACGGGTCCACAGGTTGCAGAGATAGACGGTGTCCCCGTTGCCGTCCTCATAGCTGGCGTACACCCCCACGAAGGGGAGCGCCAGCGTGCCGTTCTGCCAGCCGTAGGGGTTATGAGCCCAGCGGGCGGCCTCGTAGAGGGCCGCCTCCACCCCGGTGATACCGAAGAGCTCGGCGGTGGGAGGGAGCATCATCAGGGGGGGGACGGCGGTGTCGGAAGCTGGGGGCGTCTCCCGGACGGCGGTGCGGCAGGCCACCATCCCTCCGGTGAAGAGGGCCAGAACGGCCACGCACAGCACCAGGGCGCGGCCCTGCCGGCGGGGCCCCAGAAAGAGATTGCGCAGCCGCTCCCGGACGGCGCGGGCGCCGCCCTTAAACTCGGTGGAAAAGGGGGTGTGGGGCGCCCGGCCAGGGCGGGGATGGGAACACATGAAAAGACCTCCTTTTATGGGCGGGACGCCCGGCCGGAGCCCAGCGCCGCCAGGATGATCTGTCCGTACCGGGCCCGGGCCTCCGGGCCTAGCCCGGCCACCACGCGGTCGTCGCAGGCGCGCTCCAGATCCCCCTCCGCGGCGCGGACCATGAGCCACACCAGCGGATTGCACCAGTGGACCACCTTGGCGCACAGCAGCAGGGTCTTGTAGGCGATGTCCCGGCGGCGGCAGTGGGTGAGCTCATGCCGAAGAATGAACCAGAGGGCCTCGCTGTCCTCCTCCTCATGGGGCAGCAGGATCACCGGCCGGAGGAGGCCGGCCATCATGGGGCCGGAGAGGCCGGGACAGACCAGCAGACGGACCGGCCGCCGGACGTCCAGCTCCGTTTGCAGGGCGGAGAGCGTCTCCCGCGCGGCGGGTCGGACGGCGGGCGAGGACCAGCGGCGGACGTAGCGGAGGAAGCGGAGATAGCCCGCCCCGTACCAGACGGTCAGCGCCGCGGCGCCCGCCAGCCAGACCCAGGCGGCGACGCTGCCCAGAGTGAGGCTGCGCACCGCGCCGGCGGAGGTCTCCGGCGGGACGGAGGGGAGCGGGGAGGGCGATTCGGCGGAAAACTCCGGCCCGACCGGGGCGGCGGAGGGCGCTGCCGGCGGGGGGTAGGTATAGACTATCCGGTCCGCCGGGGCCTCCAACTGCACGGGGGCCCGGGGCAGGGAGAGGTTGACCGGGACCAGCAGCCGCACCGCCACCACCAGCCAGGCCCAGTACCGCCACCGGGCGGCGTAGCGCCTGGCCAGCAGCGGGCCAAGGGCCAGCAGCAGAAGGATGACCGCCGACATGGTGAGAGAGATCTCGGCCAGGGTCATGAGCAAGTCCGTCATAGAAGGACCTCCGTCGATGGATGGAGTCGGTCAGTCCAGAATGGTGACCAGGTCGAAGTGGGACACGGCGTCACCGTCGAAATAGAAAAACAGCAGGGGGCCGAAGGCCATATCGCCGCCGTACCACAGGTAGTCGCCGGTATAGTCCCAGATGGGCTCGCTGTGAATCTCGGGGTAGGCCTCCCGCACCTGGGCGTGGGTGTCGCCCACCGAGACGCCGCGGTAGGTGGACAGGTCCGGCAGGGTGGTGGATAGGGCGTGAAGACGGGGGCCGTATTCCGCACTGACGTAGAACTCGGCGGTCAGACCCTCCCAGGTCCGCTTTTCCCAGCGGTCTCCCTCGCCGTAGGTCACGTCGTAGTCCAGTGGCTCCACAGCGGGCTCTCCCTCCAGGAAGCTCACGTCCGGGCTGCCCAGGCCGTACCAGCCGTTGTAGCCCTCCCGGGTCAGGGCGTACTCCAGGTCCGGGACGCCGTAGGCCAGCTCGGTGACCCGCCTTTGCAGGTCGGCCGCGTCGCCGGTAAACGCGGTGCTCCACAGCACGTCCAGATAGGTATAGCTCCCGTCGGGGGCGGTGGAGAGCACCAGATAGGGCCGGCCTTGGGCGGTGTATTCGGTGATGCCGCCCTGCCCGTCGGTCTCCCGCCCGCCGGTGATGGCCACCTGGGCCATGTCGGCGGGGAGAAGGCGGTATTCCAGCCGCCAGATCTCCATGTCCGCGCCGGGCAGCATGCCGGGATACCGGGCCTCCAGCTCCAGGCGGGTGATTTCGTTGGAGGCGATGACCACCCCGGGCTGGGCTTCAAAGACGGCGGCGTCCTGGTCCACAAAGACCTGGGCGGCGGCCATCACGGGGGGCTGCTCCACCGGCTGGGCCTGTGTGGGGGAAGCCTCCGGCGGGGCGGAGCGGGAGGGGGACGGCGCCTCGCCGGCAGGGGCGCAGGCAGCCAGAAGCAGGGCCATGACGGCCCCGATGATCAGCAGTCGTTTCATGGTGTTACCACCCCTTCGTCTGGAATTGGGTCGGGTGCGAGAAGAATGGTGCAGAAGAATTCCCACTGCGCCCCGTCGGCCTGCCGGTCGGGACGCCAGTCCGGGTTTTGGGCATAGAGGTCCAGCCCGCCGTGGATGGGGACGGCCTTATGGGCTGCCCAGAAGCCGGCGCTCTGGTCGGGGTCGAACATGGTCTCGGCTCCGGTGGGAAGGTCCAGGGACTGGTCCGCCGCAATGGATTTGACCCGGGCGGATTCCGGTAGCTCGGTCACCGAGGTCAGGGTCCGGCCGTCAAAGGTGAACAGGCGGGCAGAACCGCTCTCGACTCCCTGGTAGGTGGTGGAACCGGTGCACAGCAGCCAGGTCAGGCCCTCCGAGGTCCAGACCGCGAGCCGATTGTCGTCTCCCCGCAGCTCCACCGCAGGGGAGAGCGGTTGGTGGCTCCGGTTGTCCACCACCCCCAGCAGCAGGCTGCCGAAGCCCCCGGCGTGGCTGCCGGCGGCATAGCGCAGGACTCCCAGGGTACAGCCGTCGCCGGGCAGGTCACAGAGGAGCTCCCAGGTGTCCCTGCCCTCCGGGTCCGGCTCGGAGAAGGCGGCGGCCAGCAGCCCGGCCAGCGTCGATTGCCGCATGGGGCTGTCTGTGGCTGGCGTGAGGCGGTAGACCCGGAGAAAGATCCCGTCCGGGAAGGGAAGGGCCAGCCAGAGCTGGTCATCCAGCCGCAGGAGGACCCCCAGGCCCTCCACCGACCAGGCGCGGCGGTCGGTGAAGCTGGAGAGGTCCGGAGCGAAGGCCCCATATTCGGCAAAGCCGGCGGCTGTCGCCTCCTCAAAATCCAGCTCCGTGCAGGTGGGAAACGCCTGTTCGACAACCGCCTCAGGGAAGGTGCTGAACAGGACCTCCTGGGTGAGGGTGACGCGCCACTGCTCGGTGGACGCCTGGCTGGGCCGATAGGAGAGGAAGGGGAACTGGCAGACCAGCCCATCCCCGGCGTAGACCCCGTATGGGACTTCGGCATCCGTCTGGCAGGCCACCAGGGACCCCGCCAGACCCGCCAGCAGCGCCACCACCGCGATCAGGCGGCCGCCCCGGCGGCGGGCGTTGGGGCAGAAGAGATTCTCCAGCCGGCCGCGGACCGCGCGGTATCCGCCCCGAAACTCGGTGGTCAGCGGCGTACGGGGGGCCCTCAAGGCCGGTCCCCTCGCTTCAGCTCCTCCAGGTACTGCTGAAGCTCATCCAGCTCCCCATCGCGCAGCGCGCCGCCCCGGGCCAGCGAGGCCACGAAGCTCTTTAGGGAGCTGCCAAAGACCTTGTTGAGCACCGTGCCGCTCTCAAAGGCCAGATAGTCCGCCTGACGGACCTGGGGGGTGTAGTAGTTGGTCTTGCCCCGCTTCTCGCAGGAGACAAAGCCCTTCTCCGCTAGACGGGACAGATAGGTGTTGAAGGTATTGGTGGCCCAGCCCCGGTCCCGCAGAGCTTCCTCCAGCGACGAGCGGGGGACCGGGGCGCGCTCCGAGGCCCACAGGGCCTTCATGACCTCCAGCTCGGTGTCGGGCAGCCGTTTCATGTGCATTGCTCCCATCTATTTCAAATGTAGTTATTATAATACTACAGTTGAAGTAAGTGAAAGTCAAGTTACAGAATGGAGACAAAGCGGCCTGGGGCTTGCGCACCGCGGGAGGGAGATGTTATCCTATGGAAAAAGGGGGGATGCCTGTGGACGGCAAGAAGGGAACTATCCTGCTGGCGGGAGCGGCGGTTTTGCTGGCGCTGACGATCTGGCAGGGATGGACGCTGCGGGAACAGGGGGAACAGATCGCGGGCCTGCGGCGCTCGGTGCAGGATCTGGGCCGTGAGGTCCAGAGCCTGAGCGGAACGGTCCAGCGGACGGTCTGGGACGCGTTGGAGGAGGCCGACAGTCTGCTGTCCTCCTATGAGGTGAAGATGGCCGGCTTGGATGCACAGACCCGCAGCGCCCTGGCGGAGGTGACTCTGTGGCCCAAGGAGTACCGGAAGGGTATGACCGCTGTGCTGCTGGTGAGCGACGGCCAGACAGGAGATACCCGGAGAGAACCCATGGCGGACAACGGGGCGCACGGCTTTGCCTGTACCCTGCCCCTGTCTCTGGAAGGGGAGGGCTGGTGGACCCTGAATGCCGAGCTGTCCGACGACGGCACCGTGGCCCGGGAGAAGATGGAGTACAGCCTGGACGCCTGGTCGGTGCTGCCCCACTACGGCGGCGGGAGCTGGAGCGGGAAGCCCGAGCGGACTGGGGGTGCCTTCGTGCCGCCGCTGGACTACGACGTGTGGATCGAGGACCCGGACGGTACAAGGGCCGATTGGACCGACACGGAGTTCCGCATGTACTGCAATGGAGCGCTGGCCTTTTCTGCGGCGGGCGTGCTGTCCGAGACGGCCGGCAGCGGCGGCGAGGCTATGTGGACCTGCCGGGACTGGCAGGAGAGCTATCCGGCGCAGGATGGGGACACCTTCCTGCTTACCTTCCGGGGGGTGGACCGGCCCACCGGGGTCGGCTATAAATTTCCCATCGAGGTCTGGTACATGACGGAGGACGGCGGCATCCGGCAGGGGGTGCCCAGCGACGTCCAGGGCGGAAAGCTGATGGCCAGCGGCCTGGACCGGCCCAGCATCGAATGGCCGGATGAGCCATAAAAGGAGTCCCCTGGCGGAAGCCAGGGGACTCCTTTTGCGGTTCAGACCTTTGCCGGTTTGCGCCCGCATTCCTCGGGGACATAGCCGTAGACCCGGATGCGGCGGCGCAGCCAGCCGCCCTGGAGGTAGTAGAGGATGTAGAGCAGGGAGGTGACCACCCAACTGACGGGATAGCTCACCAGCACGGTATCCATGGAGGGGTAGTGGGGCAGGATCAGGAAGACCCACAGCACCCGCAGCACGCAGACTCCGCCGCAGGTGAGCAGCATGGGGGGCAGGGAGTCGCCGGTGCCCCGGACGGTGCCGGAAAAGATCTCGATACAGACGAAGGTACAGTAGAAGGGGCAGATGAAGCGGAGCATCCCCACGCCCAGGGAGATAACGGTGGTGTCGCCGGAGAACATGCGCAGCAGCCAGGGGGCTGCGGCAAAAAACACCAAACTGACGAAGGCGGTGACGCCGAAGGTGAGCCCCAGGCAGACCCGGACGCTCCTGCGCAGCCGGTCGTACTTCTGGGCTCCGAAATTCTGACTGACGAAGGTGGTGATGGCCACGCCGAAGGCGCCGCTGATCATCCAGTAAAAGCCGTCCACCTTGCCGAAGGCGGTGTAGGCGGCCACGGTATCGGTGCCGAAGGCGTTGATACAGGACTGAAGCAGGATGTTGGACACGGCGTACATATCCGACTGGATGCCCGCAGGGACGCCGATGCGCAGGATGTTTTTCAGGGTGCCGGGATAGAAGCGGACCTCTTTGGGGACCAGGGTATAGACACAGGCGGGCTGGAGCAGCACGAAAAGCACCAGCGCCGCGCTGACCACCTGGGACAGCACCGTGGCCAGTCCCACGCCCAGCACCCCCAGGTCCAGCACCACCACGAAGAGCAGGTCCAGCACGATGTTGGTCAGACAGGCGGCGATCAGAAAATAGAGGGGGCGCTTGGTGTCGCCCACGGCCCGCAGGATGCTGGAGCCCATGTTGTAGAGGAAGGAGGCGATGCTTCCGGCGAAGTAGACCCGCAGGTAGACGGTGGCGTGGGGCAGCACATCGGCCGGCGTGCCCATCAGCCGCAGGGCGGGCCCGGAGGCGGAGACCCCCAGCACGGTGATGCCCACGCCGGCGGCCAGGGCCAGGGCGATGGCCGTGTGGACGGTGCGGCTGAGGCCCTCCGGGTCCCGGGCGCCGTACCGCTGGGCGATGACCACCGTGGCCCCCGAGGAGAGCCCCACGAAGAGGTTCACCAGAAAGTTGATGAGCACCGCCGTGGCGCCACCCACGGCGGCCAGAGCCTCCTTGCCCACGAAGTTGCCCACGATGATGGCGTCCACCGTGTTGTAGAGCTGCTGGAAGAAGGTGCCCAGCAGGATGGGGAAGAAAAAGGACAGGAGGGGCTTTGCGATGGGACCCTCCGTGATGGAATTCTGCATGACGTGTCACATCTCCCTTGACGGCGACAAATGGAAGAAAAAAGCCCGCCCGGGACCGTACCGGAGCGGGCAAGAAATCATATCACTGCGTCACAGCAAAGTCAAGCCATTGATATCGAGCTTGAAGGTCAGGCCGAAAAAACCGGCGGCCTTGCGGCACAGGAGCATGCGCTGGAGGAAGATCTCAAAATAATCCATCACGGCGCAGACCTCCGTGTTGATGGACAGGGAGAGGGTAAAGGTCTTGGAGTCCCGGTCCAGCGAGACCTCGGAGCGCTCCACGGCGTAGTTCACCCGGTCGTGGATGTCGAAATTGATGGTCTCCCGGTTGCGGACCCGGCTGCGGCGCACGTCGGTCTTGTCCGCCAGGATGAGGGCGGCGGCGATGGCGTTGACCGGGAAGGCGGTGGCGTCGTCGTGATGGCCGATGGCGGTGATGACCGCCGCCACATCCTCCGGCTCCATGCCCATGTTGTCCAGGATGCGGAAGGCCATGGTGGCTCCGCTGACGTTGTGGTCGTGCCGGTTGACCACGTTGCCGATGTCGTGCATATAGGCGGCGATCTTGCACAGCTCGATCTGGTGCTCGTCGTAGCCCAGCTCCGCCAGCAGGTCCCCCGCCACCTCGGCACAGCGGGTCACATGGGCGAAACTGTGCTCGGTGTAGCCCAGGGCGATGAGAGAGGCGTCCGCCTGGGTGATATAGGTCCGGATCTCCTCTGAGCGCTTTACGTCCTCATAGGTCACGCGCATGGCTCAAATCTCCTTGATGTCATAGGGTGTGGTCTGATACACGTAATAATTCAGCCAATTGGTATACAGAAGCTGCCCGGCGCTGCGCCAGCGGACGATGGGCGGGCGGCTGGGGTCGTCGCCGGGGAAATAGTTCTGGGGCACGCGGATGGGGATGCCCTGATCCCGGTCCCGGAAATACTCCCGGGCCAGGGTGTCCGGGTCGTACTCCGGGTGCCCGGTGATGAAGAACTGGCGGGAGTCCAGGCTCTTGACGGCGAACACGCCGGCGTCTCCCGACACCGACAGCAGCTCCAGCCCCGGCGTGCGGCGGATGTCGCTCTCCCACACCTCGGTGTACCGGGAGTGGGGGGCCTGGAATACGTCGTCAAAGCCCCGGAACAGAGGGGAGCTGGGCTTGAGGACACGGTGGTCAAAGACGCCGAAGAGCTTTTCCGGCAGGGAGCGCTTCTCCACGCCGTAGTGGAAGTAGAGTCCGGCCTGAGCGCCCCAGCAGATGTGCAGCGTGGAGTGGACGTGGGTGGGGGTCCAGGCCATGATCTGGCACAGCTCCTCCCAGTATTCCACCTGATCGAAGTCCAGATTTTCCACCGGCGCACCGGTGATGATCATGCCGTCAAATTTGCGGTCCTTTACCTGATCGAAGGTGGTATAAAAGGAGGCCAGATGCTCGCTGTCGGTGTTTCGGGAGCGGTAGCTGGAGGTCTGGAGCAGCTCCACCTGGATCTGGAGGGGGGTGTTGGACAGCTTGCGCAGGATCTGGGTCTCGGTGACAATCTTGGTGGGCATCAGGTTGAGGATCAGAACGTTCAGAGGACGGATGTCCTGGTGCAGGGCCCGGTGCTCGGTCATGACGAAGATGTTTTCTCCCTCCAGCACCGAACGGGCCGGCAGGGAATCGGGAATCTTGATGGGCATGGGACGATTACCTCCGGGTGTGGATCTTTTCCCATAGCGTATCACATTTCGGCTTCGGGCGCAAGGGCGCGGCCGCCTACCCTTCCAGCGTAAGGAAGCGGTAGAGCATGGCGGCTGCTTCGGCCCGGCTGGCTCCGCCGGAGGGGTTCAGACGGCCATCCGCGCCCCGGATGACCCCGGCCTTTACCGCCCAGCCCACTGCGTTGGCGGCCCAGGGCGAGACTGAATCGGCGTCCGGAAAGCCGGACAGACTCCCGCCGGAGGCGTCCAGCTCCAACAGGGCGGAGAAGCGGCAGAGCAGCACGGCCATGCTTTCCCGGGTGAGGGGGCCGTTGGGGTCAAAGCCGCGGCCGGTCCCCTCGGCCAGACCGGATTCATAGGCCCAGGCTGCGGCGTCGGAGTACCAGGTCCAGACGGGCACGTCGGGAAAGACCGGCTGCTTCACCGTGGGCTTGGGCTCGCCCGCCAGGCGGTAGAGGGTGGTCACCAGCATGGCGCGGCTCATGGGAGCATCCGGCTGGAAGGCCCCGCCGCTGCCCTCCATGATACCGGCGCTGACCAGCGGACCGATCTCAGGCAGGGCCCAGTGGCCCGCCAGATCCTGGAGACCGTAGAGCGCGGTGTAGAGGTACTCGTTCAGCGCGCCGGCCAGGGCCGCGACGCTCTCCTCCTGGAACACATCGGACAGCCCGGCGGCCTGGACGGTGGCGCGGTAGCCGCTGCCGTCGGAGCCGGCAATTAGGTCCAGATAGGTATCCACAGCGGCGTCATAGTCCTCTTGGGAGCGGAGAAAGAGGTCCAGCGCCGACAGGGCGGAGGTGGCGTAGCTCAGGTAGTACAGGGGGGATTCAAAGGTGTGGCTCACATCGACCCACTGATACTCCAACCCGGGATAGGGGGAGTAGCCGTATTCCTGGGCCAGTTCCAGGAAGGCCTGGTTGATCTCGCTCAGCGTCAGACTCGGGTGGCTGTAGAGATAGATCTGGAACTCGTCGTAGAGACAGCCCTCCACCACGGCGCTGATGAGGTCGGAGAGCTGGGCGCAGGCAAAGGTCCCGCCGTCCGCGCCGAATAGCTCCCCTGCGTAGGGCAGGAAGAGCATCTCCAGCCCCTGGGAGTGGATCTCGGCCACATCCACCGGGAAATCGTCGGAGGGGGCCAGACAGAAGGCGGAAAAGTGGCCAAACTCGTGGATGACGGTTTTCAGATCATAATAGGTGCCCTGAGGCTGGTCGAACAGGAAAGCCGAGTGGTAAGAGGGCAAATTTACGGTGAAGCCCACGTCCAGCTTGGTGTCGCTGGCCTCGATGTCGCACAGGTGGCTCTTCCGCATGTAGCGGAACAGTTCGCCCAGTTCGCCGGACACCTGGTCCATACAGGGCTCCACCGCGTCCAGCTTGGCCTCCTGGTCCGCGTGGGCATACCGGTCCAGGCCGGTCTGGTCCAGATCATAGTAACGGTAGGAGAGGTAGGCGGTCTCCACCGGGACGATATAGTCCTTCACCAGCCGGTGCAGGGCCTGAGCGTCCGCCACGGTGTAGTCCCGGCCGTAGGTCTCGGCATATGCGTATTCGGGGAAGGTGTCGTAGCCGCAGGCGGCGGCCATCTGATTGCGCAGGGGGATCATCTCCAGCAGGGTGGCCCCTGCGGCCTGATTCTTGGCCTGAGCCAGCCCGCTGTAGATGGCCAGGTAGGCGGCGGCGTCCAGCCCGTCGGCCTCATCCTCCAGGCGGGCGAGGGTCCACGACTCCCCCTGATAGAAATAGGTGTAGTCGCCGTACAGGGCCGCCCAGTAATCGGCGACCTGCTCGTTGTCCTCCTCGCTGAGGGCGATCTGACGGTCGGTGGGGACCGCCGCGCTGCGATAGGAGTCGGCCAGTTCCTGGCCCATGGCCTGGGCCAGCTCAGTACCGTAGTCGGAGGCCAGCAAGGCCTGAACGGCCATGAGACAGGCGCGGTAGACCTGTAGAGAGAGGGAGCGGGAGGCCAGATAGTCCGCCTCGTAGGCTTTGAAATCCTGATAGTAGCGAACGCCGCAGATGGCGCACTGGGTATCCCAGTCGTCATAGGCAGCTTCCAGGGCCAGCCAGCAGTCCACCACGGCCTGAGCGCTCTCCGGCGACGCGGCGAGCTGCTCAGCCTGGATACACTGGTCAAGCAGCTCGTCGGCGGCCGACAGGTCGTAGGTGAGGTCCCGGAATTCCACTTCTTCGGGCCAGTGCTCAAAACGCGGGGCTTCCTGTGCCTGGGCCCCGCAGAGCATGGAACACAAAAAGACTGCGCATAATAGGGCGGAAAGAACCCGGCTGCTCCGCTTCATAGGACCATCCCTCTCTGATTTGATACTATTATATATTATAAAGTATAAGTTATCATATCAACTTTCAGCGGGGAAGTAAAGCACGAAGCGGGGCGAGAAAAAGAAATTGCAGAGAAATGAAAAAAGGTGTTGACAAAGGGCGAAAGGTTTGGTATATTAATCGAGCGCCTCACGAGAGGCTGGCGAGTAGGAGCCCGATGAGAGAGGAATCTGGAGGGTTTTGAAAAAAGGTCTTGACAAAGCGAACGGGATGTAGTAAAATACAAAAGTTCGCGTGAGGCGAGCGGTTGAGAACCGGCGGAAAGCCTTCGAAAAAGGGCTGAAAAAAGTTCTTGACAAAGGGCCTGAGATGTGATACAATAAAGGCCCTGCCGCGGAGCTGCGGCGTGCACCTTGTAAATTAAACAACGTGAAGTGAAACACACAAGCACCAGAAGAGGACAAATTGTTGTCCATTCAGGAAATTTGTGCAAGCAAGTTTGTGAATGGGGAACCGATTTAA
>NZ_LN869528.1:0-2500 GCF_001244995.1 Intestinimonas massiliensis (ex Afouda et al. 2020) | reverse complement strand
GCCCCGTAGACGAAAACTGAATCTTATTAGTGAGGATCCAGAGTACCGCCGGACACGTGAAACCCGGTGGGAAACTGGGGGGACCACCCTCCAAGCCTAAATACTACCTGATGACCGATAGAGGAGCAGTACCGTGAGGGAAAGGTGAAAAGGACCCCGGGAGGGGAGTGAAATAGAACCTGAAACCTTGTGCTTACAAGCACTCAAAGCCCGTTAATGGGTGATGAGGTACCTTTTGTAGAATGGTCCGGCGAGTTATTGTAACGAGCAAGCTTAAGGTATTGAGTACCGGAGGCGAAGGGAAACCGAGGGTTAATAGCCCGTATAAAGTTCGTTGCAATAGACCCGAAACCGGGTGACCTATCCATGAGCAGGTTGAAGTGGGGGTAAAACCCCATGGAGGACCGAACGCACGTTCGTTGCAATGACCGGCGATGACTTGTGGATAGCGGTGAAATTCCAATCGAACCCGGAGATAGCTGGTTCTCCCCGAAATAGCTTTAGGGCTAGCGTTAGTTTAGATTCGCGGAGGTAAAGCACTGAATGGGCTAGGGGCCGATAAGGTTACTGAACCCTATCAAACTCTGAATGCCGCAGAATTGATGACTGGCAGTCAGTCTACGTGAGATAAGTCTCGTGGACAAAAGGGAAACAGCCCAGACCCACAGCTAAGGTCCCCAATACATGCTAAGTGGAAAACGATGTGGAGTTGCGAAAACAACCAGGATGTTGGCTTAGAAGCAGCCACTCATTAAAAGAGTGCGTAATAGCTCACTGGTCGAGTGACTCTGCGCGGAAAATATAACGGGGCTAAGCATGTAACCGAAGCTTGGGCTTGTCCGAATGGACAGGGGTAGGGGAGCGTCGAATACGGGGTGAAGTCGCAGCGGAAGCAGCGGTGGACTGTATTCGAGTGAGAATGCCGGAATGAGTAGCGAGAATTATGTGGGAATCATAATGGCCGAAAATCTAAGGTTTCTTGGGGAAGGTTCGTCCGCCCAAGGTAAGCCGGGAGCTAAGGCGAGGCCGCGAGGCGTAGTCGATGCACATACGGTAGAAATTCCGTAGCCGCCGAACTTTAAGCATGCTGACACTTTGGAATAGGGGAACCCCGGCGTTGGTTGACCGGGGCGTAAGGGACCGAAATATAGTAGGGAAGTCTCCGATGTCCAGAGGCGAGAAAAGGCATGAGGAATACTAAGGCGCCCGTACCGCAAACCGACACAGGTAGATGAGGAGAGAATCCTAAGGCCAACGGGAGAAGGGTTGTTAAGGAACTCGGCAAAATGACCCCGTAACTTCGGGATAAGGGGAGCCTGCTTATGGCAGGCCGCAGAGAATAGGCCCAAGCGACTGTTTACCAAAAACACAGGTCTATGCTAAATCGAAAGATGACGTATATGGGCTGACGCCTGCCCGGTGCTGGAAGGTTAAGAGGAGGGCTTAGCGCAAGCGAAGGTCTGAATTGAAGCCCCAGTAAACGGCGGCCGTAACTATAACGGTCCTAAGGTAGCGAAATTCCTTGTCAGGTAAGTTCTGACCCGCACGAATGGCGTAACGATTTGGGCACTGTCTCAACAGCCCACCCGGCGAAATTGTTGTACTGGTGAAGAAGCCAGTTACCCGCAACTAGACGGAAAGACCCCATGGAGCTTTACTGTAGCTTAATACTGGAAATCGGTAAATCATGTACAGGATAGGTGGGAGACTTGGAAGCCTGGGCGTCAGCTTAGGTGGAGTCACCCTTGGGATACCACCCTTGATTTGCTGGTTTTCTAACCTGCGGCCGTGAATCCGGTCGGGGGACACTGTTAGGTGGGCAGTTTGACTGGGGCGGTCGCCTCCTAAAAGGTAACGGAGGCGCTCAAAGGTTGGCTCAGCACGGACGGAAATCGTGCAATGAGTGTAAACGTATAAGCCAGCCTAACTGCGAGGCCGACGGGCCGAGCAGTAACGAAAGTTGGAGTTAGTGATCCGGCGGTATGTGCGTGGAAATGCCGTCGCTCAACGGATAAAAGCTACCCTGGGGATAACAGGCTGATCTCCCCCAAGCGTCCACAGCGACGGGGAGGTTTGGCACCTCGATGTCGGCTCGTCGCATCCTGGGGCTGAATTCGGTCCCAAGGGTTTGGCTGTTCGCCAATTAAAGCGGCACGCGAGCTGGGTTCAGAACGTCGTGAGACAGTTCGGTCCCTATCTGTTGCGGGCGTAAGAGATTTGAAGGGAGCTGTCCTTAGTACGAGAGGACCGGGATGGACAGACCTCTGGTGCACCAGTTGTCCTGCCAAGGGCATAGCTGGGTAGCTACGTCTGGACGAGATAAACGCTGAAGGCATCTAAGCGTGAAACTCCCCCTAAGATTAGATCTCTCACTCTAAATGAGGTAAGGCACGATGTGGACTACATCGTTGATAGGCCGGAGGGGGAAGGACGGGAAAGGGTGTAGCTGACCGGGACTAATCCGCCGAGGGCTTGACCTTAACATGTTTATGCAAGGCTT
>NZ_LN869527.1 GCF_001244995.1 Intestinimonas massiliensis (ex Afouda et al. 2020) | reverse complement strand
GGCGAGTAGGAGCCCGATGAGAGAGGAATCTGGAGGGTTTTGAAAAAAGGTCTTGACAAAGCGAACGGGATGTAGTAAAATACAAAAGTTCGCGTGAGGCGAGCGGTTGAGAACCGGCGGAAAGCCTTCGAAAAAGGGCTGAAAAAAGTTCTTGACAAAGGGCCTGAGATGTGATACAATAAAGGCCCTGCCGCGGAGCTGCGGCGTGCACCTTGTAAATTAAACAACGTGAAGTGAAACACACAAGCACCAGAAGAGGACAAATTGTTGTCCATTCAGGAAATTTGTGCAAGCAAGTTTGTGAATGGGGAACCGATTTAATTTCTTTGAAGCTATGAATTAGGCTTCGATAAGATGATTTGTGCAGGCTGTGAGGTCTGTATAGATACCATTTTATTGAGAGTTTGATCCTGGCTCAGGATGAACGCTGGCGGCGTGCTTAACACATGCAAGTCGAACGGAACGCCAAGGAAAGAGTTTTCGGACAATGGAATTGGTTGTTTAGTGGCGGACGGGTGAGTAACGCGTGAGTAACCTGCCTTGGAGTGGGGAATAACACAGTGAAAATTGTGCTAATACCGCATGATATATTGGTGTCGCATGGCACTGATATCAAAGATTTATCGCTCTGAGATGGACTCGCGTCTGATTAGATAGTTGGCGGGGTAACGGCCCACCAAGTCGACGATCAGTAGCCGGACTGAGAGGTTGGCCGGCCACATTGGGACTGAGACACGGCCCAGACTCCTACGGGAGGCAGCAGTGGGGAATATTGGGCAATGGGCGCAAGCCTGACCCAGCAACGCCGCGTGAAGGAAGAAGGCTTTCGGGTTGTAAACTTCTTTTAACAGGGACGAAGCAAGTGACGGTACCTGTTGAATAAGCCACGGCTAACTACGTGCCAGCAGCCGCGGTAATACGTAGGTGGCAAGCGTTATCCGGATTTACTGGGTGTAAAGGGCGTGTAGGCGGGACTGCAAGTCAGATGTGAAAACTATGGGCTCAACCCATAGCCTGCATTTGAAACTGTAGTTCTTGAGTGTCGGAGAGGCAATCGGAATTCCGTGTGTAGCGGTGAAATGCGTAGATATACGGAGGAACACCAGTGGCGAAGGCGGATTGCTGGACGATAACTGACGCTGAGGCGCGAAAGCGTGGGGAGCAAACAGGATTAGATACCCTGGTAGTCCACGCCGTAAACGATGGATACTAGGTGTGGGGGGTCTGACCCCCTCCGTGCCGCAGCTAACGCAATAAGTATCCCACCTGGGGAGTACGATCGCAAGGTTGAAACTCAAAGGAATTGACGGGGGCCCGCACAAGCGGTGGAGTATGTGGTTTAATTCGAAGCAACGCGAAGAACCTTACCAGGGCTTGACATCCTACTAACGAACCAGAGATGGATTAGGTGCCCTTCGGGGAAAGTAGAGACAGGTGGTGCATGGTTGTCGTCAGCTCGTGTCGTGAGATGTTGGGTTAAGTCCCGCAACGAGCGCAACCCTTATTGTTAGTTGCTACGCAAGAGCACTCTAGCGAGACTGCCGTTGACAAAACGGAGGAAGGTGGGGACGACGTCAAATCATCATGCCCCTTATGTCCTGGGCCACACACGTACTACAATGGCGGTTAACAGAGGGAGGCAAAGCCGCGAGGCAGAGCAAACCCCTAAAAGCCGTCCCAGTTCGGATTGCAGGCTGAAACCCGCCTGTATGAAGTCGGAATCGCTAGTAATCGCGGATCAGCATGCCGCGGTGAATACGTTCCCGGGCCTTGTACACACCGCCCGTCACACCATGAGAGTCGGGAACACCCGAAGTCCGTAGCCTAACTGCAAAGGGGGCGCGGCCGAAGGTGGGTTCGATAATTGGGGTGAAGTCGTAACAAGGTAGCCGTATCGGAAGGTGCGGCTGGATCACCTCCTTTCTAAGGAGAGTTCGGTAAAGTGAGCTTTATCGTAACGTCCTAAGGTCAGGACTCTGCGGTGTGTGTGGAGTAGGTTCACGTTGTTTAATTTAGAGGGTGTACGCTATGGGCCCATAGCTCAGCTGGCTAGAGCGCGCGACTGATAATCGCGAGGTCGGTGGTTCGAGTCCACTTGGGCCCACCACCTTTTAAGAGCGCGGGGGTATAGCTCAGTTGGTAGAGCACCTGCTTTGCAAGCAGGGGGTCACCGGTTCGAGTCCGATTACCTCCACCAAGATTGGATCTCAACACTCAACGAGGTGTTGAATGTTGAGATCTGACCTTGATGGTCAGAGGTCTGCACCTTGAAAACTGAACAACGAGAGAAAGTATTGAGAGCAAGCAACAGAGGGCAATTAATAGCAATGTTGTGGAACTTTAATTAGAATAGCGTCTAGCTGTTCTAGTGAATGGGTAAAAACAATGAGCCAATTAAAAACTCTTTGAAGCCTGCATAATTCATGATCAACGTAGAACCAGAAAGGTTCTGCGAAAGGTCAAGCTAGAAAGAGCGCAAGGGGAATGCCTTGGCATCAGGAGCCGACGAAGGACGTGACAAGCTGCGATAAGCTGCGGGGAGTGGCACATACACATTGATCCGCAGATTTCCGAATGGGGCAACCCGGCAGAGCAATACTCTGTCAGCGTGCGTTGAATCAAATAGGCGTACGCGGGGAACCGCCTGAACTGAAACATCTAAGTAGGGCGAGGAAGAGAAATCAACAGAGATTCCGCTAGTAGTGGCGAGCGAACGCGGAAGAGGCCAAACCGAGGGATTTATTCCTCGGGGTTGAGGACTCACACAACGGTAAGATAGGTTAGTCGAACGGTATGGGAAGGCCGGCCACAGCGGGTGAGAGCCCCGTAGACGAAAACTGAATCTTATTAGTGAGGATCCAGAGTACCGCCGGACACGTGAAACCCGGTGGGAAACTGGGGGGACCACCCTCCAAGCCTAAATACTACCTGATGACCGATAGAGGAGCAGTACCGTGAGGGAAAGGTGAAAAGGACCCCGGGAGGGGAGTGAAATAGAACCTGAAACCTTGTGCTTACAAGCACTCAAAGCCCGTTAATGGGTGATGAGGTACCTTTTGTAGAATGGTCCGGCGAGTTATTGTAACGAGCAAGCTTAAGGTATTGAGTACCGGAGGCGAAGGGAAACCGAGGGTTAATAGCCCGTATAAAGTTCGTTGCAATAGACCCGAAACCGGGTGACCTATCCATGAGCAGGTTGAAGTGGGGGTAAAACCCCATGGAGGACCGAACGCACGTTCGTTGCAATGACCGGCGATGACTTGTGGATAGCGGTGAAATTCCAATCGAACCCGGAGATAGCTGGTTCTCCCCGAAATAGCTTTAGGGCTAGCGTTAGTTTAGATTCGCGGAGGTAAAGCACTGAATGGGCTAGGGGCCGATAAGGTTACTGAACCCTATCAAACTCTGAATGCCGCAGAATTGATGACTGGCAGTCAGTCTACGTGAGATAAGTCTCGTGGACAAAAGGGAAACAGCCCAGACCCACAGCTAAGGTCCCCAATACATGCTAAGTGGAAAACGATGTGGAGTTGCGAAAACAACCAGGATGTTGGCTTAGAAGCAGCCACTCATTAAAAGAGTGCGTAATAGCTCACTGGTCGAGTGACTCTGCGCGGAAAATATAACGGGGCTAAGCATGTAACCGAAGCTTGGGCTTGTCCGAATGGACAGGGGTAGGGGAGCGTCGAATACGGGGTGAAGTCGCAGCGGAAGCAGCGGTGGACTGTATTCGAGTGAGAATGCCGGAATGAGTAGCGAGAATTATGTGGGAATCATAATGGCCGAAAATCTAAGGTTTCTTGGGGAAGGTTCGTCCGCCCAAGGTAAGCCGGGAGCTAAGGCGAGGCCGCGAGGCGTAGTCGATGCACATACGGTAGAAATTCCGTAGCCGCCGAACTTTAAGCATGCTGACACTTTGGAATAGGGGAACCCCGGCGTTGGTTGACCGGGGCGTAAGGGACCGAAATATAGTAGGGAAGTCTCCGATGTCCAGAGGCGAGAAAAGGCATGAGGAATACTAAGGCGCCCGTACCGCAAACCGACACAGGTAGATGAGGAGAGAATCCTAAGGCCAACGGGAGAAGGGTTGTTAAGGAACTCGGCAAAATGACCCCGTAACTTCGGGATAAGGGGAGCCTGCTTATGGCAGGCCGCAGAGAATAGGCCCAAGCGACTGTTTACCAAAAACACAGGTCTATGCTAAATCGAAAGATGACGTATATGGGCTGACGCCTGCCCGGTGCTGGAAGGTTAAGAGGAGGGCTTAGCGCAAGCGAAGGTCTGAATTGAAGCCCCAGTAAACGGCGGCCGTAACTATAACGGTCCTAAGGTAGCGAAATTCCTTGTCAGGTAAGTTCTGACCCGCACGAATGGCGTAACGATTTGGGCACTGTCTCAACAGCCCACCCGGCGAAATTGTTGTACTGGTGAAGAAGCCAGTTACCCGCAACTAGACGGAAAGACCCCATGGAGCTTTACTGTAGCTTAATACTGGAAATCGGTAAATCATGTACAGGATAGGTGGGAGACTTGGAAGCCTGGGCGTCAGCTTAGGTGGAGTCACCCTTGGGATACCACCCTTGATTTGCTGGTTTTCTAACCTGCGGCCGTGAATCCGGTCGGGGGACACTGTTAGGTGGGCAGTTTGACTGGGGCGGTCGCCTCCTAAAAGGTAACGGAGGCGCTCAAAGGTTGGCTCAGCACGGACGGAAATCGTGCAATGAGTGTAAACGTATAAGCCAGCCTAACTGCGAGGCCGACGGGCCGAGCAGTAACGAAAGTTGGAGTTAGTGATCCGGCGGTATGTGCGTGGAAATGCCGTCGCTCAACGGATAAAAGCTACCCTGGGGATAACAGGCTGATCTCCCCCAAGCGTCCACAGCGACGGGGAGGTTTGGCACCTCGATGTCGGCTCGTCGCATCCTGGGGCTGAATTCGGTCCCAAGGGTTTGGCTGTTCGCCAATTAAAGCGGCACGCGAGCTGGGTTCAGAACGTCGTGAGACAGTTCGGTCCCTATCTGTTGCGGGCGTAAGAGATTTGAAGGGAGCTGTCCTTAGTACGAGAGGACCGGGATGGACAGACCTCTGGTGCACCAGTTGTCCTGCCAAGGGCATAGCTGGGTAGCTACGTCTGGACGAGATAAACGCTGAAGGCATCTAAGCGTGAAACTCCCCCTAAGATTAGATCTCTCACTCTAAATGAGGTAAGGCACGATGTGGACTACATCGTTGATAGGCCGGAGGTGGAAGCACGGTAACGTGTGTAGCTGACCGGTACTAATCCGCCGAGGGCTTGACCTTAACATGTTTATGCAAGGCTT
>NZ_LN869526.1 GCF_001244995.1 Intestinimonas massiliensis (ex Afouda et al. 2020) | reverse complement strand
CGGCGGCCCGGGGGAGGCTTCCGCGGCGGCGGGGGCATGTCCCGCGGCGGCGGCGCCGGACGCAGATGACTCCAACGCCCGGAGAGGTATACCTCTCCGGGCGTTTTAATGACCGGCCCCGCATTTACAACCGGATGGTCCGTATGATATGATGAAGCATCCGAGGAACAGGAGGAACATCCATGGGATTCCATCGTCCGCAAGTCAAGGAGGCCGCCAAGGCGGCCATCCGGCAAGCCCATCCCAGCCCCCGCTGGATCACACTGCTCTTTTTCCTTCTCGTTTGGGGCGTCCCCGGCGCCCTGATGCTGCTGGCCGCCCGCCCCCTTCTGAACCTCGCCGCCCTGGCGGCCGCCGGCGTGCCGGAGCATCCGCTCTATCGCTACACCGCCTCTGTGTCCGGTGGGCTTTTCTCCCTGCTCTTCTTTTTGAGCGTCCTGGTCACTCTGTTCTGTGTCGTGCTGACCTACGGGTATCTGAGCTATGGTCTGAAGCTCTGGCGGGGGCAGGAGACCGGCTGGCGCGATCTGTTCTGCGGCATCCCGCAGGCCGGCCGGGTCCTGCTTCTGACCCTTGAGATCTTTCTCTTTTCTCTTTTATGGGCCGTACTGGGTGCCATCCTTCTCACCATCGGCGTTCTTATACTCAACACCGTCAGCTTCCTCCTCGCCGCTTTATCCTACCAATTGGGCCAGCTCTTTCTGGAGCTCCTGTCCCTGGCCGCGTCGGTGGGCTTTATGGTGTTCTTCTATTCCAGGGTACTCCGCTATGCCCTGGCCTATTACATCCTGCTGGATCAGCCCAGGTACCGGGCCAGCGAGGCCCTGGACGCCAGCAAAGACCTTATGGTAGGGCACCGCTGGACCTTTTTTGTCCTGCTGCTCTCTTTCCTGGGCTGGTTCCTGCTGGGGTCGCTGCTCTGCAGCGCCGCCGGGCTTCTGTGCCAACAGCTTCTCCCGTCCGGCTCTGTGGGCCTCGCCCTGATCACCTGGCTGCTGACCAGCCTGTGTACCCTGCCCCTCACCCTCTGGCTCGTCCCTTATCTGGCCTGCTCCTGTGCCGGCTTTTATGAGGCGGTGGCACAGAATCCCGGCCCAGCCTCCGGCTTTCCGCCCCGGCCGGAGGAGTCCGACCCGGAGCGCCGGTCCCGCGGTGGCTTTGACGGGGACTATCGGCCCGGGGACTATCGGGGCCCGGACCTGCCCATCTGAGGGGATCGAAAAGCGCCGCCTCCCGGGAGGCGGCGCTTTTTAGACGATTCAGACCGACACCGCCTCGTACCAGTGGGAGAGCATCTTGACCGGACGGAAGCCCGCCCAGTGGTAAAGGCCCCAGGCGGGCCCATTGGCGGAGGACACCCGGAGCCAGCAGGCCGGGTACCCCGCCTCCGCCAGCCGCTCCATGACTGTCAGCAGCAGCTCCCGGCCCAGCCCCTGGCCCCGGTAGTCCGGCAGGAGGGCGATCCCCTCAATCTCCGGCGTCTCCTCCTGGAAGCTCAGCTCGTAGACGCCTACAGCCGCGCCGTCCAGCCGGACCAAGCCGGAACGCGGTTCTCCCGCCAGAAGCTCCTCCAGCTCCTCCTCGCCATAGGTGGCCGAGTTCGGCACACCGAAGAAGCCGCGGTTATACTGGTCCAGCCACAGCGCTCCCTGCTCCCGACGCAGGGACTCCAGTACCAGCCTGCCCGCCGGGCGGGGCCGGTCCGGTCCCAGCCCCCGCTCCATAGTCCACATCTCATGACGGAAGGACAGCCGCCAGGGGCCCAGCTTTTGTCCCTCCGCCAGGGGCGCCTCCCGGTCGGTGGAGGTCAGATAGATGTGCTCTGCGCCCTGTTCCCTCAGCGCCCCGATCCGGTCGGCCAGCGCCTCCTCCAGCGCCGCTCCGCCGGGCCCTTGCCGTACCACGAGGTACGCCTTCCCCTTGGGGGCAATCTCTTTTGTCACTGTAAGCAAGTCCATATGCTTCTCCTTCGCGCGGTGGTCCGCCTTTGAACTCTATTATAATGTCTAAGGTGCAAGGTTTTCTGGCTCATTTGCCCAGAAGCCTTGCACTGGAACAAAGCCAATCGGCCTTGAAAGCCTTGGGATTCACGACTTTCGGCTTTGTTCCGTACGCATTATTATAATACGGCGTCCCGGACCTGTCCAGTCCGGGACGCCGCATGGCAGGGTCAGCAAAGTATGGGAAGCAAGGGAGAGGGGAAATCGGAAGTTCGTTTATTCTTCGCCCTGGAGGGCATCGTAGCCCTCCTCGCCGGTGCGGACCTTTACTACATTTTCCACATCATAGACGAAGATCTTGCCGTCGCCGATACGACCGGTATACAGGGACTTCTTGGCCGCGTCGATCACCTCGGCTACCGGCACCTTGGACACGACAATCTCTACCTGTACCTTGGGCAGCAGATTGATGGCCATGGGAACGCCGCGGTAGTACTCCGTTTTTCCCTTCTGGATACCACAGCCCAGCACCTGGGTCACGGTCATCCCGGTGACGCCGATGCGGTTCATTGCGGTCTTCAGGTCCTCAAACTTGGCCTGATTGCAGAGGATGGTGACGTTGCTCAGCTTCATCCCGGACTCCGGCGCGGTCCGGATTCTGGTGACCGCCTGGGCTGGCGCCGACTCATCCATATGGGCCTTCGAAGCGGCGGGCTCGGGGTAGGCGTTCTCCTCCGGCAGAGAGGTCAGGCTGGTCGTTGGTGCAAAGTCGGCATAGGCAGAGGGCAGGCCGTGCTCTGTGGCGTCCAGTCCGGTGATCTCCTCCTCCTGGCTTGCGCGGAGTCCCACTGTTTTCTTGATGACCAGGAAGGTGATGGTAATGGTGACCGCTGTCCACAGGATGACGGAGAGCATGCCCAGCATCTGCAGGGCCAGGAGGCTGACACCGCCGCCGTAGAACAGCCCCACATATGTATCGTTCCCAGGGGCCGCCGTGGTGGCAAAGAGGCCCACCGCGACGGTGCCCCAAATGCCGTTCAGGCAGTGGACCGCCACGGCACCCACCGGGTCGTCAATGCGCAGCTTGTAATCCAGAGCCCAGACGCCAAAGACCACCAGGACGCCGGCCACCGCGCCGATGACAATGGAGCCCAACGCATCCGTCACGTCACACGGAGCGGTGATGGCTACCAGCCCGGCCAGGGAGGCGTTCAGGCACATAGAGACGTCCGGCTTCCCATACTTGACCCAGGTGAAGATCATGCAGGTGACGGTCGCCACCGCCGGGGCAATCGTGGTAGTGACGAAGATGGAACCCAACTGCTCCAGAGAGGTGGCCGCAGCGCCATTGAAGCCGTACCACCCCAGCCATAGGATGAATACGCCCAGAGCGCCCAGCGGAAGGTTGTGGTCGGGGAAGGCATTTACCTGCGTGATCTTACCGCTCTTGTCGCGGCCAAACTTGCCCATCCGGGGCCCAAGAATCTTGGCACCAATCAGGGCGCTGATGCCGCCCACCATATGGATGGCGCAGGAGCCGGCAAAATCGTGGAAGCCCGTCTGGGCCAGCCAGCCGCCGCCCCAAATCCAGTGCGCCTCAATGGGGTAGATCAGTGCAGAGATCACAGCAGAATAGATGCAGTAGGACAGGAATTTCGTTCGTTCCGCCATAGCACCGGATACGATGGTAGCTGTAGTGGCACAGAACACCAGGTGAAACACAAAGTTCGACCAGTCAAACGCTGCATAGCTGGTAAAGATATCAAAGCCCGGTTTGCCGATCAGGCCCAAGAGATCCTCGCCCAGCAGCAAGCTGAAGCCAATGAGGATAAACACCACTGTGCCGATACAGAAATCCATCAGATTCTTCATGATGATGTTGCCGGCATTCTTGGCTCGGGTAAACCCTGCTTCTACCATAGCAAAGCCGGCCTGCATCCAAAAAACCAGTGCGGCGCCAATCAGAAACCAGACGCCAAAAATTTGACCGTTCAGGGCACTCCATACTTCTTCTGTCATAATATGCTCCTCCTCAAATGCAAAGACGCACGCTCCCTCTTTGGGTGGAGCGCGCGTCTTTGCGCATTTTCATGCCATTGCTGTGTTTTCGAGAAGAGGGCCGCTTCCATCTCTGAAAAACACAACGGGCGCTGCGGATGGTCTTTCATCCGCAGCGCCCTTGCTTGATGGGAGCAGTTTACAGGATTTCTTGCTTCACGTCAAGGGTATGCCTGCATTTTTGGCGGTTTTACAGAATTTATAGGCTCCTTCTTCCTCTTTTCATGCAACTTGTATTTCCCTAACATTCATTTTCAGGGCCCAAACGCACCGGAACCGGTCCAGAAAGCTCCAGGGCATCCGGCCGCACACAGCAGGTATGGGCCAGGATCTTCACCCCTGCAGCGGCGGCCCGGCGGACTGCCGCGCCAAAGGCGGGATGGGTCCTGTCGTTCGGGGCCAGCCATTTGACGTTCTCCATCTGGACCACGAAAAAGAGTGTCGCCTCATAGCCCTCCGCCCGACAGGCCATCAGCTCCTCCACATGCTTGACGCCCCGCTCCGTGGGCGCGTCCGGGAAGAACACGGCCCCGTCCTCTTCCAAGGTGACGCCCTTAACCTCCACAAACCCCCGGCGCTCTTCCGCCTCCCAGTAAAAATCGAATCGGGAGCTCCCCCAGGCCGTCTCCGGGCGCAGCAGGGCCAGCCCCGGCACAAAACCACCCGTTCGGGCCCACTCGCCAAAGACCCGGTTGGGAGCCTGTGCATCCATATTAATGAGCCTGGACCCCTTTTCCACCGCCACCAGATCGAAGCGGGTCTTGCGCGCCGGGTGAGCCGCGCCCTCCAGATAAATACGCGCGCCCGGAACCAGCAGCTCCCTGCACCGGCCTGTATTCTTCACATGGACTCGTTCCCGGCCGCCGTCAGGCAGCTCTACCTCCGCGATAAAGCGGTTGGGTCGGCTGCAAAACCGGGCCGGCACAATGTGTGTGTACTGCATGAGGGGTCTTCTCCTCTCTATAAGAAAAGCGGACAGAATCTTCTGTCCGCTTTTCTGTGTTGGCGTTACCTATCTTCCCGGGCCGTCGCCAGCCAAGTATTTTCGGCGCAGATGAGCTTAACTGCCGTGTTCGGAATGGGAACGGGTGGACCCTCACCGCAATCAACACCAACTATATTTCAACCGGTTGCCCAGTCAAAACCAATATGAACTTTTGGGAGTTCCCATGGAGCGCATCTTAGCGCTCCATGGGAATGGTGCGCCTTCACGGATTCGAACCGGGGACCCACTGATTAAGAGTCAGTTGCTCTACCAACTGAGCTAAAGGCGCATACAAAGGAAAAGCTGGTGACCCGTGCGGGAATCGAACCCACGTTTGCGGCGTGAGAGGCCGCCGTCTTAGCCGCTTGACCAACGGGCCGCATATGCGCGTGGCATATCAATCTACACCTTCAAAACCGAACAACGAGAGAGTGGAACAAGCCAAGCCTTGCATAAACATGTTAAGGTCAAGCCCTCGGCGGATTAGTACCGGTCAGCTACACACGTTACCGTGCTTCCACCTCCGGCCTATCAACGATGTAGTCCACATCGTGCCTTACCTCATTTAGA
>NZ_LN869525.1 GCF_001244995.1 Intestinimonas massiliensis (ex Afouda et al. 2020) | reverse complement strand
GTGAGTCTGTCGCCTAACGTATCAAGTTCTAATTCGTCGTAGGACATGAGATCGCGGAGTTCCTTTATATCAAAGGGGGCAAGCCGCGCACCGCAAGAAATGAGGATTGATTTTGCTGTCTTGCCCGAAACGAGTTGTCAAGGACTTTTTAATCAAATTCACAAAAAAGCCACAAAAAAGTGCCAGAAGCAGATTTTAGCTCCTGACACTTTTGCGGATGGGTTATTTGCTCCTGCTTAACAGTTCGTCGCAAAGGTACGCATATTCCGGCAGTTGGTCGATATAGGGTTGCCAGCGTCGCTTTATCTCGGCCAGTTCCAGCGGATCAGCGTCCTCGAAGTCGTGATCGTTTCCGGTCATTCCGAAAACATCCAGTGCTATATCGTTCAAGCACTCATAACAAAGACCGACAGCAGACTCTATCCAGTTGCCGGTGTCGATATAAACCGGGTCGATACATATTGCCAGCCACACATAGCCGACCTTGTCCGACCAAACCAAATCATAAGCGGTCATCTGCTGGATATGTTTCTCAAACACTTTGCGGACGCGCTCAATCTCATTTTTCTCTTTTTCTGTGTACAGCATTTTCATGTCCTCCTTGGCTAAAAGTTTTGGTGTGTACCATCATCAGTTTAACACAAGGCGGCTGGCTTTATTAGCCGGTCACATCTGCTGTATTTCGTTTTTGAGCATACGCTTGATTTTGTCGCTCATGGTTTCGGTGCTGGTCTGGCTGAAATGGACGCGCACCTTGTAGGTGGTCTTGCCGATTTTCTTTACCAGCGCGGGGGCATCCTCCGGCGCTCTGGCCGGGGTGGTGTCTGCGGTCTGCATGGTACGGGTTTCTTCGCTCATGGCGCTCCTTTCTCCGGGCGGGGCTGCGCCGTCCGGCAAAACAATCAATCGCTCTTACGGTTCACAAGGTCTTTCGCCGCCTGCTTGGTGGCCCCGGCGTTTTCCTCCCGGAAGTTCTTCCCGGCAAAGAGGATCGGGGCGCACCGTTCTAGGATACGGTCATAGATACGGGCGTGGGCCAGGTCAGACGGGTTCTTGAGTTCGGCCAGTTTCAGGTTGGTGGTGATTATCATGGGCCTGCGGCTGCGGTAGCGGCTGTCAATGACGAAAAACATCTGCTCCATCGCATACTCGGTACTGCGCTCCACACCCAGATCGTCAATGATAAGCAGGTCGTACTCGTCAAAGCTGGCGATAAAGTCGGCCCTGTCCTCGGAGAACATCCCCGTCAGGCGGTTCAGGATGGTGGGAAAGTTTGTCATCAGCACCGGCACATCCCGGTCAAGCAGGGCGTTGGCGATACAACCGGCGAAAAAGGACTTGCCGGTTCCCACATCCCCGAACAGCAGCAGGCCGGTGTTGTTCCTGTATGCCTCCTTCCAGTTCTCAACATAGGCGCGGGCCTTGTCCATTAGGGGATTTTGGCCATTGTCGTTGGCAAAAGTGTAGTCGTACAGATAGCGGTCTTGCAGGCCCTGGGCCTTCCGGCGCTTGATACGCTCCATGCGGCGTTGCCGTTCCTCGGCAGCTTTGCGCTGTTCCTCGGCCTCACGCTGGCACTGGCAGATACAGCGGGGCATGAAGTAGCCGGGTTTCCCAAAGCATGGCACAACGGTCTGCCTCTGGCCGCCGCACTTTTTACAGTGAATAAGGCCGTCTGCCGGGTCTATGTACTCGTCCCCGGCCAGCTCCACACCGGCGGCTGCCTTGTCGATCAGCGCCCGGATTTCTGCGGTAATCTCCATCATACGGTTTCATCCTCCTTTACGCTGTAATCACGGTTGCGGGTGGGCGGGGACGCTTTCTTCGCGTCCTCACCGGCCCAGCGCCGGATGGTGGCGGCATGGCTCTGATACCGCTTGCCGGTAGAAGCCATGTACTCGGACAGCTTTTCGATGTACTGGCCCCATACGGTGGGAAAGCTGGCCTGCAAGTCTGCCAGTTCCTCATCCGTCAGAAAAACATTCTGGTAACGGCCATAGGCGCGGGCGGAGCGTCCCTTCTCTATCTCTCTCTTTATTTCTATCTCTTTCTCTAACTCTATCTCTATCTCTGGTGGACGAATGTCGGACAAATGTCCAACCTTTGTCCGGGGCGTGGAAAGAGCCTTGTTTTGGAGCCTCGCCGCCCGCTTTCGCTCGGCCTCGGTAGAGGACTGGCCGATCAGCAGCTCGATATTGCTCATGTAAAAAGTGCCGCTGTCCAGCACTTCCACAAGGCCCAGCTTCAGGAAAATTTGCAAGGCCCTCTCCACAGTGCCGATCTGCTGGCGGGTGATAGTGGCGATCATCTGCGCCGTGTAGGGGATATTCTCGTCAAGCTGGAGCCGCCCGCCGTGTTTCAGCGATTTCAGATACAGCTTGAGCAGAATGTTGGAGTACAGCACACCGTCCTGCATACTTTCCAGCAGCACGATGGAGTCATCGTCAAAATAGTTCTCTTTGAGTTTCAGGTAGTAATATTTTCGATTGTCTGACATGGGTTCCTCCTTGGGGTTATTTCAGGGGTCTATACGCCTTTAGAGGGCCGTTTTGGGGGCCAAAGGATAAATCTATCAGGCCCCCGCCGACACCCTCGAAAAAGTCCTTGATTTACAAGGGGTTTTCGGCCCCTAAAGCGTGACATTTCGCCCTCTGTTTGCGCTTGCGCTGGGCGGCCTTGATACGCTTCATGCGTCCGGCACATTCCGGGCAGTATTTGGCCCGGTTGGAGCCGGGTGTGAACAACGCCCCGCAGACGGCGCACCGTTTGGCGTCCAGGCAGTGGAACAGGGCCGTTTCCAGTTCCCTGTCCAGCGGCAGCACCGCCGCCCGGAACCACTGACACAGCAGGGAGTAGGAAATAGACTGGACACAGACACATTCCTCCCCATCGTCCAGCGCGATACAGTGGCCGCCGTCATAGTTGCAGCACTCATGTACCAGCCGCCGCGCTCTGCGGTACTGGCGGTAGTCCATGACGGGGATGGGGTCAGGCTTGCTTTTCTTCATGCTGGCACTTCCCGTACCCGCCGCAGTTTCCGCAGCCCTGGCAGGCATGGGCCTCCGGCTCCGGGCCGGTAGGCGCATCTGCCGGTTCCGGCTGCAAGAGGGCAAGGGGCAGGTCGATATTCAGGTGGACGGTCACAAGATAGTGAGCGGTAATCATAGGCGGTTCCTCCTTAATTTTTTGTGAATTTCAAGTCTATTGAGTTGATTTTGCGTTGCAAATGGCATATACTATAAGTGCAATAAACTTGAAAGGGGCTGATACAATGGCTAACACGACAAATTTCAGCGTCCGTATGGACAGCGACATCAAAAAGCAGTGCGAAACGCTTTACAATGAATTAGGCGTGAACCTTACCACAGCGATCAATGTCTTTCTGCGTCAGTCGCTCCGCGCCGGTGGCTTTCCCTTTGAAGTCAGGCTGGAACAGCCCAACAAGGAAACCATTGCCGCCATGTTGGAGGCAGAACGGATTGCGCGTGATCCCAGCGTGAAGCACTACTCCGATGTGGAAGAAGCCCTCCGGGAGCTGAAAAGATGAAGCGCGACATTGTTTGGACAACAAAGTTCAAAAAGGACTACAAGCTGGCGATGAAGCGTCACATGGACATCGGTCTGCTGGATGACATTATCCGGGCCTTGTCGCGGGGCGAAAAATTGCCAGAGAAAAACAAAGACCATGAGCTGACCGGCGATTGGGTGGGGCATCGGGAATGCCACATTCAGCCGGACTGGCTGCTCATCTATCGCATTGAGGACGATGTGCTGGTGCTGACGCTGGCCCGCACCGGGACGCACAGCGACCTGTTCGATAAATGAGAGTGCTGCCGCCGTATGGGGAAACCTGTACGGCGGTTTTTCTGTGTGCAAAGGGTGTCACGAAATATGACACCCCCGTGAGGGGTCGGTAAAACGCCGTACCCTTTACCGCTCCGGCCCCCGGTCGCGGGATTTGTCCCGTTCCTGGCGGGCCAGTTGGTCGGCGGCCTTGCGGAGCCGTTCCACGGCTTTCAGTTCCTCCCGCATGGCTTTCATGTCGATGCTGTCCACCTGTTTCTGTGCGGCCAGCAGGTCAATCTCACGCCGCCATTCCTTCGGGGTGATTTCCTCGCCGCTGGCTTTCAGTTCTTTCAGATACCGGGCCGCCGCGTCATAGAGGATCAGTTCCCGGCTGTGGCGCTGCTCGAACAGTTCCCGCTTCTCCGGCTTTACCCTGGCAAGCTGCTTGTGGACAGTCTTGTACTCGTTGTACTGCGCCCACATTTCCCCGCGCTCAGTGAGGACAGCAATCCGGCGCTCGGCCTTAACGATCTCTCGCCGCAGGTCATAGTAGCGGGTGTTCATATCTGCGATTTTTTCATGGAGCTGCTGCATGGACTGGATGCCGTTTGCCTGCAAAAAGCTGAACAGGGCGGCGCTCTCCTGCAAAGCCCGGATTTTGCCGGTGCGGGTGTCGGGCCGCTTGAGCTGCTGCTGGGCCTCCCACAAGTCAACCATGCTGGGCTGCTGGCCCTCCGGCTTCTCGGCCTCGGCCTTCGACCAGTTGTAGAGGCGGGTAATGCGGGCCTTGATTTCTTTCAGCAGCTTGTTGTCGGCGGCGATCTGCCGGTTGACTTCTCCCTTGTCGGTGCGGATACCGCGCTTCTCCATCTGGCTGGCCGCTGGCCCCAGGTGGACAGAGGGGATTTTATCAATGCCCTGTCGCTTGTAGCTGCGGTGGTCTACCAGGGCGGGATGACCGGCGGCCTCCAATGCCCGGTTGGTATAAGCCGCCCATGCCGCCCGCCAAATCTCCACATTCCCTTTGTCGTTCCAGTCGGTGGTGTCCTCCCGGTGGTTCTTCCAGCCGCCTTTCCCGTCCGGGATGCGCTGGCCGTTCTCGTCCAGGTCGTATGCCTTGCGGCACTTCGCGCCCCATCCGCCATTTTCTTTTAAGGGCCGAACGGTCAGCATGATATGGACATGGGGGTTGCCGGTTCCCTTGTCATGGATGGCAAAGTCAGCGCACATCCCCTTGTCCACAAAGTTGTCCTTCACATAGGCCCGGACAAGGGCAAGCTGCTGTTCCCTGGACAGTTCACGGGGCAAGGCCGCCTCGATCTCGCGGGCAAGCTGACTGTCCCTGGCTTTCTCGACCTGCTCCACACTGTTCCAGAGGGTGGAGCGGTCTGCAAACTCTGGCGGGGCATGGGCGGGCAGCATGATTTCCGCATGGACAACGCCGCCTTTGCGGGTGTAATCATGGGTCAGGCCGTCCCATTCATTCGTCAGCTTGGTTCCGCTGCGGTAGGCGGCTGCGGCAACAGCGGAACGGCCCTCGCTGCGCTTGATGATACTGACGGGGATATGGCAAAAATCTATGGGGATCGCCTCCTTTCGGTGAGGGGTATTCAGGCCGCAGGGGACGGGACAGCCGCTTGCGGATGTTCTGTAACCTGTGGCGCACAAGGGGTTTGGGGAGTGTAGCGCCCCATCGCGCTCGGAGAGCGCAACAGCCCCCGGCAGGGCGCACGACACCGGAAACGGTGTATAAGTGCGCCCTTGTAAACAAGGGACTTATGGCGTGTCCCCGGATTTTGGCAGGTTTGCAGTCAATTCCACAGCCCCCGGAAGATGGGACAGGGCAATTAGAAATGCTTTGACCTCTGCGCCGGAAAGGTTGGGAGCCAGCGGAAAAATACCCTCCAAAATGGCTCCGCGCTCAATCAGGCGGCGGGTGCGAACCCTGCGTTCTTCGTTCCGCTGCTTGTTCTCCAAAATCTTCTTGCGGTTCTCAAGCTGCCGGATCTCCTTCAGGACTTCCTGCCGTTCTTCTTTTTGTGGGGCTGTAATTTTTTCGTTCATGTCATGCACCTCTTTTCTTTGGAAACGCTCATAGATTGACCGTCCATTTCTGACGTGCAAAGTACCGGCGCAGCCTCCGCAGTGCGGCGTGGATGGATTTTCCCGCCTGTGATGGTGTGATACCCTCCATTGCGGCAATATCTTTCACTTTCATACCCAGCATATAGCGGGCATGGACACGGCGAGCCTGCATAGGCGGCAGGGAAGAAATGGCTTCATACAATCGCCGTATCAGTTCTTCGTATTCGGCTAATTCTTCTTTTTCTATCAGATAATCTTCCGGCGATGGCTGCGCCCAGCCGATTGCAGCATTTTCGATTCCATCGTTACAATCGAGGGAGTAAAACGCCTTATACCGGAACATCTTGCGCTCTCTGGCAGCCTCGGCCCTCTTATCCAAAAGAAACGCTTCGACGATCTCATCGGACACCTCCACAAAAATGTCCTCTTTGAAAAATGGATAATATTGTTTGAGATTGATGGTCTGCATAGGCACGCCCTCACTCTGTTTGAAAAAGGCCATCATAAAAGCGGCGCATATTCCGCAGCCCCCGGCGGATGGCAACGCTGACCTTGCTGC
>NZ_LN869524.1 GCF_001244995.1 Intestinimonas massiliensis (ex Afouda et al. 2020) | reverse complement strand
GTTCCCTTTTCTGCCGAAGCTGATTATGCTGCTGGGGAGTAAGAACGAGAATGGAGAATATAGTGCGGCGCTTGGCTCCTACAGCTATGGTGGCTATCTGGTCTATGCCAACATGCTGACGACGGCATATCAAAAAGGCTTTGGCCTGTCCAATTATTATAGCTCCAACAACTACGGAAAGAAGAGTTCTGATGGGAAGACCTTCACCTGGTACTATGATTATACAGGGAGCCGTCCCAACGACGGAATAAACTACCAATGCAATGTTTCCGGTACCGTGTACTACTATGCGATTCTCGGATAAGGTTCGATTTTTCTCCACAGATTGTAATGATAACTATTCACGAAATAAACTCAGCATCCAGCCAACCACTTATTAGTGGGCCATGGATTAGAGGGATGTCTAAAGGTAGACTTATCGTACAACCAGTAGCGTACAGCAACGATAATTACGTCAATCTCACATGGAATGGAAATGCCTTATCGTTTTACAGTACAAAAGATGCGAACTATCAGCTTAACTTGAAAGATGGAATATATCACTTTTTTGCAATAGGGTGAGGTCTACAAGTGCCTCGTGCTGGGATAAGGTTCCCTTTTTCGCCCGCTCTTGTAGTCGTGTCACGCGGCCGCGAGGCATCGAATACCAAGTCGGTTATCGGCATATTCGTTCGAGACGGCCATGGCGTGAAGATCACACAGAGCACAAATTACGCAGCCACGTTCCTGTACGCAACATGGGCGGACATTTCGCTCTCCTGGTACGCTGTAGACTCTGGGGACAATCAGCTCAATTACGATGGTACAACCTACCACTACATTGCCCTCGGCTGATTATCCGATTGCCAGGTAGTTATAGACAACTCCCTCCGCATTCATCTGGGAAGCGGCGCTGGGCTGGTAGGACTGAGAGCAGTACCATTCCACCCCGGTCTCAGTCCAGATTGCGGTATTTTTGGCATTCCCGCTGCTAGATCCATTTGAAGAGGTGCTGTGAAATGTGACATCAGTGCCGCGCATCAACACCATGTTTCGGATGATTACCAGCTTCGGCAGAAAAGGGAACCTTATCCGA
>NZ_LN869523.1 GCF_001244995.1 Intestinimonas massiliensis (ex Afouda et al. 2020) | reverse complement strand
GTTCCCTTTTCTGCCGAAGCTGATTATGCTGCTGGGGAGTAAGAACGAGAATGGAGAATATAGTGCGGCGCTTGGCTCCTACAGCTATGGTGGCTATCTGGTCTATGCCAACATGCTGACGACGGCATATCAAAAAGGCTTTGGCCTGTCCAATTATTATAGCTCCAACAACTACGGAAAGAAGAGTTCTGATGGGAAGACCTTCACCTGGTACTATGATTATACAGGGAGCCGTCCCAACGACGGAATAAACTACCAATGCAATGTTTCCGGTACCGTGTACTACTATGCGATTCTCGGATAAGGTTCCCTTTTCTGCCGAAGCTGGTAATCATCCGAAACATGGTGTTGATGCGCGGCACTGATGTCACATTTCACAGCACCTCTTCAAATGGATCTAGCAGCGGGAATGCCAAAAATACCGCAATCTGGACTGAGACCGGGGTGGAATGGTACTGCTCTCAGTCCTACCAGCCCAGCGCCGCTTCCCAGATGAATGCGGAGGGAGTTGTCTATAACTACCTGGCAATCGGATAATCAGCCGAGGGCAATGTAGTGGTAGGTTGTACCATCGTAATTGAGCTGATTGTCCCCAGAGTCTACAGCGTACCAGGAGAGCGAAATGTCCGCCCATGTTGCGTACAGGAACGTGGCTGCGTAATTTGTGCTCTGTGTGATCTTCACGCCATGGCCGTCTCGAACGAATATGCCGATAACCGACTTGGTATTCGATGCCTCGCGGCCGCGTGACACGACTACAAGAGCGGGCGAAAAAGGGAACCTTATCCCAGCACGAGGCACTTGTAGACCTCACCCTATTGCAAAAAAGTGATATATTCCATCTTTCAAGTTAAGCTGATAGTTCGCATCTTTTGTACTGTAAAACGATAAGGCATTTCCATTCCATGTGAGATTGACGTAATTATCGTTGCTGTACGCTACTGGTTGTACGATAAGTCTACCTTTAGACATCCCTCTAATCCATGGCCCACTAATAAGTGGTTGGCTGGATGCTGAGTTTATTTCGTGAATAGTTATCATTACAATCTGTGGAGAAAAATCGAACCTTATCCGA